>NZ_BMKZ01000014.1 GCF_014644735.1 Caldalkalibacillus thermarum
GATTTAAAAAAAGTATGTCGAGATTTTTTAGATTCCGCCTCACAATGGAAATCCTTACCTTCAGCTAACGGTAGGCGCTCGCCAACCCCCGTTCGGGACTTTTACCCTATAGTAACGCACCCATGCCAGACGTACGAAAAAAAGGATGATCCATGTCAGATCATCCTTTCCTCCATTATTCCGGTTTGACCAAGATTTTCACCTGATCCTTTTCTTTCATCAGTGTCTCAAATCCCTCGGTGACGATCTCATCCAGCTTAATTCGCTTAGTGACGAGTTTTTCCGCCTGGAAATAGCCTTGTCTCATCAATTCCATTACGGCAGGGAAAATATCCCGGTACGCAATGATTCCTTTTACGTTTCGTTCTTTCATCACAATGTTATTCGGTTGAATGCCTGCTTCATGTTCCCAAATACTTACAATAACCGTTTCCCCTTCAAATGCAGTGCTATCAATCGCTTGTTGCAGTACTGCCGGAATTCCTGTTACTTCAAACGCAACATCAACGCCACCTGTCAGATCAAGAAGCTTGTTGACAGGATCCTCCTCTTTTGGATTGATCACATAGGTGGCCCCAAGTTCTTTAGCTTTTTGCAAACGTTCTTTGGAAATCTCCACTGCATAAATTTCCGAGGCACCTGCTGCTTTCAATGCTTCAATCACAAGCAGGCCTATCGGCCCCGTACCAAAGACAGCAGCTGTATCCCCCGGTTTGATTTTACTCATTCTAACCGCATGCAACGCTACGGCTGCAGGTTCTACTAAGGCTCCCTGTTCGAAAGATAGGCCTTCCGGCATTCTGTGAACCATGTATTCATCAACCACGGTATATTCGGAGAATCCTCCACCTCCGCCGGATAAACCATGAAAGCCTAATTGCTCGCAAAGGTTATATTTTCCTTTTTTGCAAGCTGGGCATTTTCCACAGCGAAGAACAGGTTCAATCGCGACCGGATCCCCGACCTTAACTTTAGTGACTCCCTCGCCAACTTCGACAACTCGTCCACAAAATTCATGCCCCATAATAATCGGAGCCACATCTCTGCTGAGCGGATGGGGTGTTTTGACAGGTACAAAAATTGGCCCTGCAGCATACTCATGTAAATCGCTTCCGCAGATTCCAGCCCATTCAACTTTAATTTTTACTTTTCCTGCTTCTACTTTAGGTTCTTCGACTTCTTCCACGCGAATGTCTCGAGCATTGTACCATCGTGCGGCTTTCATGATGAGTCTCTTCCTCCCAAAGGTTTAATTTAATTTTAATTATATTACCTCAAAAATATTGGTACCGTCAAGAATTTTGTGTAATGTAAATGGGGTAGGGTTTCTCTGAAATGGATTTGAATTGATAGGGGACTGATTTTCTCCACACAGGAGACTGAATATTCAGTCTCCTGTGTGGAAAGGGAAAATCCCCTTATTTTGTTTATTTACAATATTTGGTTAACAATAACGTTCTTTGAACATTCGTTGAAGGGCTTCTTGCGCTTCGGCAAATCCTCGCAACTTTCGCCCTGCCCATTTCTCGTTAAAGTCCTGTATCGTCAAATATACGACTTTTTCAGCGGCTTCTAAACTGCTCAAACTGTTCATCGGTTTTAGGCGTTTCCGAATCACCTTGATCATTCG
This sequence comes from Caldalkalibacillus thermarum, assembly GCF_014644735.1. Lineage (NCBI taxonomy): Bacteria > Bacillati > Bacillota > Bacilli > Caryophanales > Bacillaceae > Caldalkalibacillus > Caldalkalibacillus thermarum. Next base: position 1,631 of record NZ_BMKZ01000014.1, read on the forward strand.
TTCGATGGCATTGGTCGTATAAATCACACTTCGAATACTGCTTGGATAATCCATAAATGTAAGGAGGACATCCAACTCATTGGCCCAAGATTGGACTTCCCTTGGGTATTTGTGAGACCATTTGGATTGAAACTGTTGAAACATCTCCAATGCGATTTCTTTATTCGGAGAACGATAAATGAGTTTCAGGTCCTCCGCCATTTCGAATTGATCTTTATTCCGAACACGGCTGAGGGTGTTGCGGACTTTGTGCACGACACAGCGCTGCACATCGGCTTTCGGATACACCGCCTTAAAGGCTTCCTCCAACCCCGGAAGGCCATCGAAGACGCCAAGAAGCACTTCCTTGACGCCTCTTTTGTAGAGCTGTTGGAGAATCTCCTGCCATACATAGGCGCTTTCTTGTCCTCCTACGAAGAAATCAAGAATTTCACGATACCCTTCTTCGTTCACCCCCAATACCACATAAATAACTTCTTTCTCTACCGTATCCCGGCGAAGTTTCACGTACAAGCCGTCCAAATATAAGACCGAATAACGCTGGTGTAGTGGACGAGCGTGCCATTTCTCGATGTCTTCCTTCACGACATCGGTAATCCGGCTGATCGTCGCAGGAGAATAGGTGCTTCCTAGAATTCGTTCGATAAACTTGCCATTTTCACGCGTGCTCATGCCACTTTGGTACATCCTAATGATTGCTTCCTCCAGCCAGCCCGTGTGCCGTTGGTAAGAGGCAAACAACTGTGTTTGAAATTCCCCGTTTCGGTCTCTTGGAACCAAAAGACTCTCAATCCGGCCATATTGTGTCTCTAGATTTCGCTGATAGTAGCCGTTTCTCATATTCGGCGTTCCAGCCTGTTCGATTTCGAGGAAATTTTTGATTTCTTCCCGCATAATCAGTTCTAATTTTTCTTTTACAAACTGACGAATGGCATTTTCCAGTTGATTTGCCCAGTCGACATTCGGTATACTTTTAGACATAGGTAGGGTTCTCCTTTCTCTGGAATATTTGGGTTCAATCAGAGAATACCCTACTTTTTTCTTTTGATCTAGTAAAATGCTTTACACAAAATTTTATACATCATCATTTGAAATGTTACATATAAAACACGACAAAACAGCGAGAACTGTTAGAAACATTGAGCTAATCAAGTTTTTTAAAAGGCTAATCATGTATCAATTCTATCATTATGTTACATAACATATCATTATGTTACATAACAAATGTAAAAATACCCATTTTTATAGTACAATTAAATGAAGTATAATAATGGGGGGAACAAATAAATGACTTTAACAATCGAGCAAGAAATTCGAGAACTGGCAGACAGATATGCAACTCAATTAGAATTAAAAGTAAAAGAACGTGTAGAAGATATGAACCAAGATGATAAATCGCATTATTTGATTTATCGAGTGTTAAAAGTAACCCTTGAAGAAGGGGAAATGATTGACGTTTACCAAAATAAAGGACGTTTCCTTTATAAATATGCTGGTTCATTCCTCGAAGAAGCGGCTACATTGTGTTTTGTTCATAAATTTGGAGAAAAAGCACAAAAGGTAAGAATACCTAATACTCGTGGACAAAGACCAAAAACTTTTGAAATTGATTGTTTAGTAGATAACAATGCTCATGAAATCAAATGGAGAGATGCAACAACTGATGGAGACCATATAACTAAAGAACATACCAGAATTAAAGTTATTAAAGATGCTGGTTATGTTCCTATTCGTGTTATGTTTTATTATCCAAATAGAGCACAAGCTATTAAAATCCAACAAGCATTGGAAACATTATATGAGGGAGTAGACGGACATTATTTCTATGGAGATTCCGCATGGGAATATGTTAAAAATACTACTGGGGTGGATTTAAAGGCTATCCTTACAAAGATAGCTGATGAAAACACGAAGTAAGGAGGAATAAATTATAAATGACAGTATTATTAGGCGACTGTTTAGAACAACTTAAGAATATACCAAAAGAAAGTGTTGACCTAATTTATTTAGACCCACCATTTTTTACACAAAAAAAGCAAACATTGAAGACACGAGATAATTCCAAAGAATATTCATTTGATGATAGTTGGGACTCAATTTCGGATTATATTCAGTTTATGAAGGATAGGCTACAAGAATGCCATAGAGTTTTGAAAAAAACTGGTTCTATCTTTTTACATTGTGATAAATCTGCTTCCCATTATTTAAGAGTTGCTTTGGATGAAGTTTTCGGAATGGATAATTTCCAAAGTGAAATCATATGGGTATATAAACGGTGGTCTAATTCTAAAAAAGGCCTATTGAATAACCATCAAAATATATATTTTTATAGTAAAACCAAATCATTCAAATTTAACACGATATATACGGATTATTCACCCACAACTAACTTAGACCAAATATTGCAAGAACGTGTTAGAGATGAAAATGCAAAGTCCAAATATAAAGTGGATGAAAATGGACAAGTTGTTCTGGGTAAAGAGAAAAAAGGAGTTCCTTTATCAGATGTTTGGCATATACCATTTTTAAACCCAAAAGCGAAAGAAAGAACTGGATATCCAACTCAAAAACCAATTTTATTATTGGAACAAATAATCAAAATTGTAACTGATGAAGGAGATACCGTTTTAGATCCTTTTTGCGGTAGCGGAACAACTTTAGTAGCCGCTGATTTATTGAATAGGAATTATATTGGTATTGATATTTCAAAAGATGCAATCGAGCTTACAAATGAACGATTAAACAATCCAATTAAAACCAAATCATTTTTACTGGAAAAAGGTGAAAAAGAATATATAACAAAAGATAAAACAGAAATGGCAATACTCAATAGTTTAAATGCTCTTCCAGTACAAAGAAATAAAGGTATTGATGGATTTTTACGAGAATATTATAAAGAAAAACCCGTTCCAGTAAAAATTCAAAAACCAGAAGAAACATTTGAGGAAGCATTGGAAAAATTAATTCATGCAAGTAAAAAGCGTGGTTGCATATTAAAAGTGTTAATAAAAACAAAGCATGAAGATAATCTAATGGACTTCATTACCCAAGAACAACCAGATGAAAATCTGATAGTGATTGATAGTTACGATTTAGTTATAAGAAATTGGATAAAATTTCATGGTAATGTAAAAGATTTTGTTACCCAATAAAAAAGACGCCATGTTTAAGTTGGCGTCTTTTTCTGGTAATTATTTTCGTCTACGTTTGCCCGAGTTCGACAGTTTGAGGGTCATTTTAGGCAAATGAAAATGACCGAAATGCTGTTATATCAAGGATTTCACCACGCCTCTCCTAATTAGACGAATCAGACGATTTTTTAAACCTACTTGCACAAAAAAACCGGGAGACTTGCTCCCGGTCATCTAAATCTCGAACGCTGTGTCACTGGCATCCAAAAACGACTCAGCAGTGACAATTTCGTCCGAAAACAACTTCACTGTATACATGTCTCTGTGTCCCAACAAAACGCTCAACACGTTAAACTGTCTTTCATTTTTGAGCTCGTTGAACGTCTCGACAAATGCATGGGGCAGGGATGCCTGACCATCGGTCACGAAGATCAAGTCGGCCTTTTTAAACTGGCTTTCCTCAATAACATCCAACGCTTGCTTTAAGGGGGCATAAAAATTGGTGCCTCCATTCAGAAATGTTGTGGCCAGTTCCACCATGTCATTGGGAGCGATTTTGCCCTTTGCAAATTTGATAGTTATTGCACTTGTGCTGAACAGTATCAGGGCAAAATCCCTCCTTTGCTTGCGGGCAATGGACATCAATGCCAAAGCAAATCCTTTGGCTTGAGTATCAAGATGTTCCATACTGCCCGACTGGTCAAGGCAAAGGACAATGGGGCCTTTCCCCAAAGTCTCCTTCCCGTTGGGATCATACAACATGGTCTGGCCTTCCGCAAATCGGCGAAGAAAATCCAGTCGAGTGGCTGGATGGGAATACATGGCCAACTCAGACGGCAAAAGCCGCTCCACCATACTTCCCATCCCCACGCCCGAACGCTCAATGCTTTGATTGTGCTTCGTTTTTTGTTTTTTCCTTGCGATGCCTTTCATGCGTCCGGTCCAATGGGATATTTCTCGTATTTTTTGATTCCCGGAAAGTTTTTCAGCCAAGGTCAGTTTGTCCCTTAAAGGGATCTTTTTTAACTCGGCCTTGCCGCTTCCGGGAGACAACCCGGAAACCATATCTTTCAAGGCCTGTTTGGTTTCTTTGGCTGCTTCAATAGCTGAAGTAATGTGGCTGTTGAAGCTATCTATCTCCTGCTGGATGACACGCTTCATGTTTTTTTCAAAGTCTTTTTTTGCTTCGTCCGCTTTTTGTCTGTTTTCTTGGGTAGATTGACGTCCCCCCATTTCTCCGATCATTTTTTGGTATGATTGCTGTAATTCATGGTTTGTGTTGATCATTGAGTTGATCCACTTGAGCGTTTTGTCCGCCATGGTCATGCAGGCAATGGCGGACATCAGGTCATCCAGCTTGGTTGAATCCCGGTGTTTCTGGTACGTTTCGTTGCTCATGATTTTCTCCATCAACATCTTGTTTGTTATCAGGTCTTCTGCTAAGTCATTTCGTATTTCGGGATTCATCTTGAAGAAACTAGCCCAGATGTCCCCTTGCAGGTGGGGGAAAGAGGGGAGAAGCTCCTTCCCCTTTTTCTCCAACTCTTTGAGCTTCTGAGACATCTGGTATAACTCCTTGTACTGGCGGCGGTCAAAGGAATCTGTGTTCAAAACGGATTTTGTTTTCCTCATGATGACCGCCTCCTATATATCCAGAATGTTTTCTGCTAGGTCACGGCGAGTATCATTTACTACTTCTGCTAGTTCCATAATTGTTTCTCTTTGTTCTGGATTTTCTTTCCACAACTTCTCCAGTTCTTTATCTAGTTGCTTGAGTTTCTTGTTTGCTTCCAGAACCATTTCTGTCGTCTTTTCTTCGTATACCTGCTTCATAATTTCATTGAATTCCTTTCTGATTCGTTTAAGCATAGTCGTGACTTTGTCCTGTGCGTGTTCTTTTACAATGTCCGTTACCACATCTCTCTGCTCCGGGGTTTCCCAGAGCGTGTTCTGGAGAATGAGCAGATCCTGAAGTTGTGCCGTGTTCCGCTGATCCAAGATCGCTTTGGCTTGGATCAGCGAAAGTGATTGTTTAAACCGCCGATCCGAGGGATGAATTCCCTCGTCACGGAGTTTTCGCCGAATTTCGGCAAGGGTCTGGAATATTTCGTCCGGCACGGTCACCAAACTGGTTTGAAACTGCAAGTCATGTAGTTCATCCAGTGTGATGGACGGTGCTTCCGTTAAACTGCTTGACCCTTTTAACATGCTGATGAAATTCTGATCATCAGCAATGTAATCTACCTCAAACCGAAGCAGAAAGCGGTCAAACAACGCTTCAAGCCCTTCCCCTTCCTCCGGGTATTCGTTCGAGGCTCCCACAATGGTCATGAGAGGCGTTTTGACCGGATGACCATTGTTGTAAAACAGTCGCTCGTTGATGAGCGTCAACAAACTGTTCAGTATGGCCGAATTGGCCTTGAATATTTCATCAACGAACGCCAGATGAGCCTCCGGCAGTTTTCCGGCGGTATTCCGTTTGTAAACGCCCTGTTCTAACTCTTTCAGAGAGACAGGACCAAACAGTTCCTCCGGTGTTGAAAACCGGGTCAGAAGCCATTGAAAATAATTGGCTCCTTCGATAATTTTGGCCAACTCCACCGACAAAAGTGATTTTGCCGTCCCTGCCGGCCCGATTAACAGCATATGTTGACGGGCCAAAAGCGCAACCAGCAAACCTTCAATCTCTTTTTCACGCTCATAAAACTTTCCTTCTAAATAGCTTTTTATTTTAATGAGTTTCTCCATGTTAACCCCTCCTGAATTTTTTTGAAAAATAAAAATGGCGCATCCCTATCGTCCCTATAAGGAACACGCCATTTTCAAGATAAACTTTCTTTCTTTTTTAATCAAACAACGCTTCGACCTCTTTCCCTTTCAGTGTCATCCCCTCTTCAACTTCTTTCAAGGCTGATTTCAGCCGTCTTTCTTCTTCGGGAGTCAACACTTCTTCAGGGAAAGATGGTGTTTTCTGATCCATGAGATTCACCTCCTCATGGATCATTTTAAAACGATTCCACCATGAGAGCCACATTCTTTCTGATCGTGTCAATGTAGTTCTCCAACCGGTCAATGTCGTCCGTGACGATTTCCCGGTATTGGTGGAAGTCGGAGATCACCCGTTTGGCTTCCTCGATGATCTCCTTCACCTGTGATTTTTTCAGATCACCTTTGAGGGCAACATGGCATCTCGCCATGATTTCTTCAAGGTGATCCTGTAACTTCCGGTTCACCATTTGCCGGTTGTCCATGGTGTCTATGAGGGGAATTTTGAAAGCTTCCCCTTTGTCCAGCGAATTGACAAAAGCACACAGCTTCGCCAATTCGTTTTGATGTGACTGCGGGACGAAATAGACGCCCCCTGTTGGCCTAACCGGTGTTGGTGACATGGACTTTAAAATGTCTGCCACCATCACCCGCACCGCTTGGGCCGGGTAATGGCTTTTGTATATGTCGTAGAGGCGACTGGCCTCCTGTGCCAGTTCCTCTACTTCTGGCAAAACAACGCCGACCTTGAGTTGATCGGCTTCTTTATCTAAGACCAGAAGAGCGGCCTGTCCTTCGTAGTCAAGCCGTTTGCCCTTCTGATCTACTGTCTCAACCACGATGTTCCGCTGAACCATTTTCTTGTCCGAGTAGACTTCCCGGATAAGGTAATTCTTGTAAACACCGGGTTGAGACGTTTCTTTCTTCCGACATTCCACTTCTTTGGTGGCCCGCCGGAAAGCGTCTGCGGGACGGATTTCATTGGGAAGCCATCCCTCATCCAGCCCCGCTTCATTCAATTTTTGACTGAGAACATCCCGTGTGACGTGATGTTCTCGGATCGACCACCAAGTGAGGTGGCCGATGATCCCTTCACCTTCTTTGTGAACCGCCGCTAAGCGTTCGATTTGAACGCTCATTTTTATCCCTCCTTACAAAATTTTTTATAATAAAAAAAGCGACCCGGAAAAATCCAGATCGCTTTTTTATCCAAACCATTAAAGGTCAAGCACACCGCAAAATGGGCACACTTGACCTGTTTTTTATGAAAACACATTTTTTTTGCGGAGACGGCTCCATCTCCCTCACACGCCCTTTTTTTAGAGACGGTGGCGTGGAGACGGTTTTGTCACCCATGTCATGTGGCCAAACATGACACCCGTCATTCGGTGACAAAACTTTTATCCGCTCCTGCCTGCTCGTATTCGTTGAATACGGGGCTGGAGGGTAAACTCATGCACAACCGTTTCCAGTTGTGCTGTCCGTCTCCCATCAGGGAGGACGGTGAGAAAAGCTATATGTATATTTTATCAAAATTATTGAACAAAAAAAAGCCCGTGGATATGAACACCCACGGGTTTATCATCAATTTCCGAGAAGACCCCCACTTCTAAACGAAGTGTAAGTGGGGGATGAATCGGGTACAAACATATATTCCCTCTATGAACTGGAAGTGATAAGATTAAGGTTAGGAGGGAAAATCTATGCAGAAAGCGTATCGTTTTCGCCTGTATCCCAATCAAAAACAACAAACTCTGGTCCATAAAACATTTGGGTGTTGTCGCTATGTGTTCAATCACTTCTTGGCCAAACGAAAGGAAGTGTATGAAGCTGAAAGGAAAACGTTAGGGTACAACGCTTGTTCATCCATGCTCACACAACTCAAAAAGGAGCTTGAATGGCTGAAGGAACCGGATGCCACGGCATTGCAAACAGAGTTGCGGCATCTAGATGATGCTTTCAAAAAATTTTTCCTTAAAAAGCATGGATTTCCACGCTTCAAAAGCCGGAAGAACCCGGTGCAATCCTATACCTCCAAGAACAACAATGGCTCCATTACCATCCAAGGCAACCGTATCCGTCTGCCTAAATTGGGCTGGGTGAAATTCGCCAAGTCCCGTGAAGTGGAAGGGCGTATCCTTTCCGCCACCATTCGGAAAAATCCATCGGGCAAATACTTTGTGTCGGTGCTGGTGGAAACAGAGATTCAACCGCTGCCTGCCTGTGACAGCAAGGTAGGCCTTGATCTCGGTGTCAAAGATTTTGCAACCCTTTCCACAGGGGAAATCATTCCCAATCCCAAGTATTTGAAAAAGTATGAAGCTAAACTCATTCGCTGGCAACGGAAACTCTCCCGCCGGAAGAAGGGCGGTTCCAACTGGCACAAGGCCCGTCTTAAGGTGGCCCGTCTGCATGAAAAGGTGGTCAATTGTCGCAAGGATTTTCTGCACAAACTGTCCACAAGGCTGATTCGCGAAAACCAAGTGATCTGCCTTGAGGACTTATCTGTGCAGAACATGCAGAAAAATCATCGTTTAGCCAAAAGCATCGCTGATGTGTCATGGTCAACGTTTCGCTCCATGCTGGAATACAAGGCAAAGTGGTATGGGCGGTCGATTGTGCTGGTGGACAAGACCTTCCCTTCCAGCCAGTTGTGTTCCTCTTGCGGATACCGCAACAGGGATGTGAAGAATCTTGGTTTGAGGGAATGGACCTGTCCAACATGTGGCACACACCATGACCGGGATCTCAATGCCGCAAAAAATATATTGAAAGAAGGTTTGCGTCTGTTGGTCTCCTAGCCAACTTAACCGTGGGACACACGGGGATAGCTTGGTCAATAAACAGCCAGTAGGCTGTTGTTCCCAAGAATCCCCCACCTCTAAGCGAAGCGTAGGTGGTGGGAGTGTTCAACATAATTATGGCACAAAAAAAAACCCGCAGGCAGAATCCCACGGGCAAGCTTATCTGAGTTTCCAGACTCCCCGCTCCAGACGAACAAAATCATCATAAAGCTGGAGAGTCTGGCGTACTTTTTCTTTCCAGTGTCTGTTCTGGCGTGCCTTTCTACTTCCTTCTATGATCTTGTAAATCTGGGACAAGCAAGCCTTTCCTCCCAGCCACTCCAAAGCACCTTGTACCAAGTCTCGCCAAGTGATGTTTTTGAAATGGCGGAGGTCGAATTTTTTCGACAACACCATTTTCACCCGAACTGCCCATACTTGGTTTTTTCTGAAAATCAATAGATGCTCATGAACAATCGGTATGAAATTGGTGTTGCTGTACTTTACCCGGTCAGAGGCGCAATTGTGTTGCACCTTAATGACATGGCTTTCCAATTCTCCAAACCATGTCATATCTTTTATTATAGAATAATATTTTCCCTGTTTTCTGATGTCGCCAATCAGTATGGCATGGCGGCCACCGTTAAACAGGGAAGCATAAATTTTGGCGTTCACCTGATCCAGTTTTGCTATGAATTCTTCGTAACTCATAGCATTTGACAAATCATCTGGATCAAACGAACCTCTGACCTCTTCGTAACGTATAATATCCCAATACGGAGGATGACTGAAAACAAAATCGCTTCCGTATGGGATCTCGTCCTTTAAGGCGTTCCAACCGGTGTTCAGATCCAAATGAATACTATTGGCAATGCCCAATTCTTTTGCCACTTCTTTTCCTGTTCCGCCACCGGAAAAGACTTCGACAAATCTTTTTGGTTTGGAATTGGGAAAGAAGTGTAAAATTAATTCCTTGATAAGATGTCCGGAGCAATTCCCCCGGTAGGAGGAATTGCCCCAAGGGCCACGGTTCGGAAAACTGACTACCGATTTCATTTGTTTACCACCCATTGCTTGTATGCATTTTCAATGCTCCAGCAATGGTAAACTTGCACCCTTCTTGTCCCCATATTCTTCCGGGTTATATACTGCCCTTCTTCGGGCAGATAATCTAAAATGATATTCTCTCTTCGCCCCGGATCGTAAACCTTGAGTGATTTAGGTGGATTTTTCCTGAATTCTTCAAAACTTATTTTTGGCATTTTTAACCCTCCTTCAAATTAAAAAGCACATTCGCCCATAGTTCAGGCAAATGTGCTTTTGTTTTTATTGGGTTGGAACCAGATCCGCTTTCCCCATGCCGATCAGATCAAGAAAATCAATCTGCTTGGGGAAAGCTTTTTTGTTTCGGAGACAATCCCGGATAATCCGGTCAACTTCTTCTTCAATGGCCACCATAAGCTTCAAATTTTCTACCATCCGTTCGCACGGATGGCAAACATGCTTCGGGATGTTGGTGACCAAGATTTCCACCCGCTGATCGCCCACATCGGCATACATGACTTCCTCAAAAAAGTCAATTTTCATTTTCCTTCCACAATGTGGGCAATCCATCTCTTTTATCCTGTCCTTATACGCCTGCACGGCCTGTCTGATCAGTTCAGCCGTGCTTCCGCCAAAGAACAGGTTGGCTTTCAGTTCAAACATGAGCTTTTCCTCCTTTGTTACCCGCACTTCGGGAATGGTGAAAGACCGAGGATTCGGTGATTTGGGACGAGCCACAAGATCAACCCCTTTTATCGTTCTTATCACCATCATACCCCAAAGTGCTTGTTTTTGTCGTGCAAAAACTTTTCATTTGCAGAAACAAATCCTCCTATCGAAGGACTTGTTCCACTTCCATGGCTTTGACCGGGGATTGTATGCCGTAATTACAACCGGAACATCCCCAAAAAAAATGATGACGTGTATTGGGCGATATTCAGCTGTATAGCCCAAAACACATGCCTTTTTGTCACGGGTGTCGTATTCGATGACCCAACCGTGTTTGATCGTTTGCAGAATTTCCGAACGTGAAAACGCTCTTTCAAAACTGCGTTCTCTTGTAAAATGCTTTGAGAACGCAATTTTGATGCAGTCGATTTGAGCCTGCAAGCCTTCCAAAAGGACTTCGCCTTTTGGGATCGTTTTTGTCATGAATGCTTGATGCCGGGCGGCTCTTTCCCGACATTTTTCCGGGTTACGGCAACCCATACTTTCACCTCCACACAAAAGGGAACCCCACAGATGGAGTTCCCCTGCTTTTACGCCCATACCGCAATCGGAGGGGATCACCCCCTCCAAATATTGCGGAGAGGGTTTTCCCTCCTTTGTGCTTTTTTATTATTAGATTTAGATGAGGGGGATAACTCCCCTATCCGCTAAACTTATATAATCTGGATCACCTATAATAAGGTGATCCAGCAATCTTATTTGTAGCTTTTCTCCGACTTCCCAGAGCCGGAGGGTAATTTCTATATCCTCCCGGCTTGGGGTCGGGTCTCCACTCGGATGATTGTGCGCCATGATAATAGAATCGGCGCTGTTTTTGATCGCCACCCCGAATATTTCTCTGGGGTGGACGATTGATGTATTCAAACTGCCCACGAACACCGTCCGTTCGTGGACAATTTGTTTTTTAGTGTCTAAACACAGGAGATAAATATGCTCCTGTGTTTTATTCTTAAGTTTGCCCGAAATATGCATGTAAGCATCTTCCGGGCTTCTTATGGCGGTTTTTTTGCCGCCATTTTCTGCCCATCTGCTGGCGAAAATAAACGCCGCTTGCAGACGGGTAATTTGTGTCGGTTTCAGCCCCAGTTCCCGCAGTTCTGAAACAGACATTTTTTCTATTTCCCTCAGCCCCATGGCGGCCAATCGACCGCAAAGTTCGGGGGAAATGTTTCCGCCGAACAACACACACAGAACATGTTGTAAATCAACATGTTCCGGCTGATATTTCTCAACAGCTTCTCTTGCCATTGAGATGTATTTTTTCGTCATATTTGCGCCCAAACCGCAATTGGAGGGGAAAACCCCCTCCGTAGTGTTGCGGAGAGGGCTTTCCCTCCTTTCCTTTTTTTCCAGCAAGCTGGTTAGTATACTCTTACTCTTATTGGCAGGATCAGATGGATATGTTCCTTCTGATCCACCGGTTTTATGACAAATGGTGAAACTTCCCCACTTAGAGAAATTTCGACCATACTTGAATCTATCGCACGGAGAGCGTCCATCACGAATTTGGCGTTAAAACGAATCGTGATTTCTTCGCCCTCCATTTTTATTACTTTTACTTTTTCACCCGCTTGCCCGACATCAAATTTTGGTGTTAGCAACTCAACTTCCTCTGTGGTTATCTTCATGATAACCACATTATTTTCGTGTGTTGTTGCCAACACGCTCATTCTATCCAGAGCAGACCGCAGAACATTGCTGTCTGTCTGGATTTTAGTCTTAAACTTTGTCGGAATAACACGGTCCGTATTTGGATACGTACCGTCTAACAAGCGAGTGAAAAATGTTTTGTTCCCGGTTTCCCAAACCATATGACTACCAGCCATATAGAGGGAAACCGATTCGTCATCACATAGCATTTGCCTGATTTCCACTAGAGCCTTACCCGGTACAACGGCCTGAAATTCAGTGCCGTCTTCCGTCTCAACCTCAACCGAGCATTGGGCTAACCGATAAGAGTCCGTGGCAATTATTTTTAGCTCCCCTTCACCCATCTTGATCAAACAACCAGTTAAGATGGGGCGGGATTCTGAACGTGATGCGGCAAATGCCGTATGACGGATCAACTTTTTGATTTTTTTCGCCGGGATGGTCCAACCCCCACTTTTTTTAGTGGGCAGACGGGGATATTCCTCCGCATCCATCCCGTTTAGGCTGATTTCCGCCGAGCCGGATCTTAGTTTGACACTTTGTCCTTGTGTAGTTACTTTTACCGGCTCAGGCGGCAGTTTTTTTAAGATCCCGGCGAAATGTTTCGCCGGGACGATTATCCTTCCTGTTTCTTTAATATTAATCTCACCGTTCAGGGCAGATACCTGAACGGTGAGATTTTCGTCCCCTCCGGTGACAGTCAGCCCGTCTGTTCCCGCTTCCAGTTTTATTCCTGTAAAAACGGGAATGGTGGAATGGGAACTGGTGTTTTTGGCAACAAGGCTGACTGTCTCCGAAAAAAATTTCGGATCAGCTTCAAATCGCATTTTATTCTTGCTGATTCGGAGAAAAACCTCCGAACCAGCACTGTTCCCTCCTTTCTTTTAATCTTCATCCGGCAACATGATGGTGATAACCGGTTCCATCATGTCACCGGGATGGCAAATTGCTTTTAATTGAACCATTTTTTCTTCTCCCTCATCATTAACGATGAAGGAGAAGAAAATTTCACTCCCCCCACCGTTCCCCCGTTTGATCGCCAAAAACAACATCCAGAGGCAATCCCATAACCTGCCGGATGTGCTTTGAACCGAATCAAAGGGGCTGGGGGTGAGGATGGCGTCCCAGACGGTGCGGGTAACGGCAACAGGAAAGCGGAATCCCATTTCCCTTGCCGTTTCCGTGACATCTACGAGGACACCGTCCTCAATGGCTTCTTTGCGGGAGTAGGAGAAAATCAAATCCATTCTGTCTCCCTCCTTTCTCCCGCAATCTCTTCAATCACTTCCACTCCAATACCCGGTGTGTTCGCCAGATTCAGGAGTTCTTCCTCGGTCAATAAGCGAATTTCTTCATCATACCGACCAAAGAAGCAGGAAGTGACCAACACTTTGTACGCCGTCTCACCACTACGCAGGATTTCCTCCTGCCGGATGTGGTTCATTACGGCTTTCTTTATCTCAGCGGCAAATTTTTTGGAACCTTTGCCGCTAAGCTTGAATACGGGCTGTTTGGAGCCTGAGAGAAGCCACTCCCCGAAAACGAGGAATTTTTCCTCTACTTCCACTTCAGCCCGTACACCTCCCCCGGTAACGAGGAAGGTAGTGGGAGTGAGCTTTTGTACCTGCATCACAACTCACTCCCATAGCCGCCGTATAGCTCAAAAGCCATACGGTCAGCAAACTTCAGGGCCTCGTTCCTGCTAGGTGTTTCCAACAGGACTTCAGCCCCTTCTAAATCAAGTAGCCTTTTGCCCTGTTCCACTTCTTCACGAAGTGAAACGAGGCGTACTTTTGACACGGAAAACACGATCTCGTCTCCCGTGTCTTTGAAAACAGTTTTCATAACATAAAACATTTTTTCAGGCGTTGCAGGAAGCCCCATGCCTTCACTTCGTGAAGACAACCCACCATAGGTGGGACGCTTCGCTACAACACCCTTGCACCTCCCTTTTTATTTTTTTAGTAGTCTTTCTTCTGGAAGAAAGACTACATCATCTAAACCAATATCAACTGCAAATTTTTCCGCCGGGGGGCGGAATTCGTTGATATTGACGATTCTTCCTTCTGTTATGATCTTGTCCTCATGCAGAACGAGGACAAGATCTCCTACTTTTAATTTTTCTTCCATTTTTAGGGCGTTGCGGGAAACCCTGCAACGCCCTTGCACCCCCTTTTTTATTTTTTCCGGGATACAAACCGCTTCGTCTCCCGTTTCTTTCCATACCGGGACAGAACACTTTCGTCCCACCCCAGTTTTTTAATTGCCGTGGCAGAAAGAGAAAGATACTGCCACGGGTTTTCTCCTTCCACTGCCAATTCCTGAGCCAACTCTTTCAAAGATTCTGGCTCAAATACCCATGACACGGATACGGTATAGCCCCACACCGCATCATGGGTTTCGACCGGACCGTTCTCGTCCACAAATGCTTTCAATTGGGCTTTCATGGACTTCAGAACAGCCTCAAGCCGTTCTATCTCGTTGGCCAGTTGGACGGCCTCTTCGACCGTCTCAACTGGTTTCGTAGCAGGTGCGCTCATCTGACGACACCTGCCTTTCTTTTTTGACCATATTTCAACCACCGGTAACGACCGGTGGTGATATGGTCAAGAATTTCTTTAGCCCTCTCCACCGACACTTCCTCCACAACGGAGAAAGCACCATTGTGGAAGAAAAGACTCTTTTTTCTTCCGACCTCGTCTACAAATGTGACGAAGCCTTTTTCGCCTTTTTCAAAGTTAGCTCTCATTTTTTGTCCCCGTCTGCGTGGGACGGGGACTTCACCTCCTTTTTTTATGATTAAAAAAACAACCCGGAAAAAACCGGGCCGCTTTTTATTTAACCTCTTCCGGCATCTCTGCCAGAAGGGCTTTCAAATCAGCAAACTTTTCTTCCTCAAGCAACTCTTCGTTACCTGAGGACAATATCTCCTGAAGGGCTTGCTCCGCCGAGATGATCTCGGCGAAATCTCTTTCACCCTGCCAATCCGTCCCATGAATCAGGACGAACCGGCCATCTTTGAGGCGGGTCAACCCTTTGTGACGGCCGACCGATCCGCAGGACCAATTGCGGCCGTCCCAGAAGTCTAAATTATTGTTGTAATTTACTTGGGCGACAACTACGCCGCCCTCATAAACGTTCACCTTTTCTGCCATTTTTACCTCCTTTTCCCCTGCTGTACGCCCTGCTTCATTTTTTATCCGCCGGCAGGTTCGGGGTGGCGGTTTTTTTATAAAATTAAAACCGCCTAGGAAACCCTAGACGGTTTTGTTTAGCCCCCGGCAACCAATAACGTTGCCGGAGTCATCCCTCACCAAGTCCCCCGGAACGAAAACATCGTCCCTGTGGGGGACTGCCTGCGCCACAACCGCTGACACCACGTAAATGGTGTCGGGTTGAGGGGCAGGCAACTCTTCCATATCCCCGTAAGTGACGTGGTTTACGGGGATGTTTATTCCGTTACCGGCTGGAATTTCTTCAGCCGGTGTTTTTACCATCGCCACCCGGGCTACCTGCCCGGATGGCGGAATGGTGATGATCTCCTGCCCGTCATTCCCCACTACACGGATGGCGTGGGGAGTTAAATTAACGATTTTCTTCATTTTTCGCCCCCGCCTATGAAAAGGCGGGAGCTTCACCTCCTTTTTGTTTTTTTATTTTTTCCCAAGCCTTCCGATGAGCTTGGGAAGAAGGAAACCGAAACCCTTCTGGCTCGAAGGGTTCGATTTCCTCGATTTCAAAATCATCTTCAAGCCCATCCCAGAAAACCTCTGGGTGGCTCTCCATAATTTCAAGAACATCAGGCAAAAACGCCTGAAGTCCTTCATTCAACTTGCCGTACATGGAAACATGTACGACAAGTTTTTCTTTTCGTACATAGAATGGGTCGACACGCTCAGCCCATTCTATGTAAGCATCATAACAACCGGACATCCCTTTCCAGACATGAGTCCGAAAAGGGTTTTTTCTGTCGAACCCATCAACGATGGACTCGACAACCTCAGCGAAAAATTCGCTGAGTATTCTGGGGACGAACCCCGCATAGGGGGCCATCCCTTTCAACTGAACAATCTTAATCTGCCCTGAAACAGGGCAGATTGAAACCCCAAAAACCCCCCATTCTTTGGGGTGGTTGATTGATTTAAACCTAAATACTTTCTCCATTTTTAGCTCCCTCCTTTTCGCAGGCGGGAGCTTCACCTCCTTTTAATTTTTTTTTAAAAAATAAAAAGGCCAAGCACACCCTTTTTTGGGCACACTTGACCTATTTTTACACATTTATTCGTCCCCATTGGGACAGGCCACTCATAAAGAGTCGCCCTTTTGCGGGAACGGCCCATTCCCCTCACGCACTGTTTTTTTAAAGACGGAGTGCGGAGACCGAATACCAACCCACGTCACACGGCCAACTGTGACGCCCGTCATATGGCTGGCATCCCTTTTTTCCACTCCTGCCTGCTCGTATTCGGTGAATACGGGACTGGAGGGTAAACTCCTACCTCTCAAATGGTATGCGTATACCATCTGAGAAGCGTATCCGGCGTTTAATAGTTAAACACCGGTAAAAAAACAAAAATCTATTATCATGGTATATCATGTAATTAGTGTTGTCAAGAAAAAATAGCTTTTTTGATCACCATTATGGAACATATGTTCGTTTTGGTGGCCAAAAAAAACCGGGGACTATTCCCCGGTAGATGATTTTAGCGTTTTTTGGATACTATTAATTTTCATGTCGTGTTTTCCTGTTTTCTCGCTTAGAAAATCAATGCTGTATTCGATGTTCCTTACTTTGTCCGCCACCACACCAAACACTTTTTGGTGCTGATCCAGCTTGGTTTCTAAATGCCTAAAGTCAACCACCCACCACTTAACCCAATATACTTAAATACTTAACCAGACTTTCTTTCGCTTCTTCCAACACCAGTTTAACAAACGGTTCCAAGTCGCCGTGTACACTGGCCGTCTCCAAAGCTTCATAGTACGCCAATCTTTTTTCAGAATCAGATTTTAGGATCGCTGGGGGATAACCATTTCGCATCAGAACAAAATTCATTAACAATCGGGCCGTCCGTCCGTTCCCATCCACAAACGGGTGAATGTACACAAACTTGAAATGCAACTTGGCCGCCAATTCCACCGGATGAAGTTTGTCCTGAACATCTTTGTACCAATCCAACATCTCCCCAATCTGTTCAGGGACTTTCAGATGATGTACCGGCTCATGCTGACTTCCAGATATACGAACATTGATTGTTCGGTATCTCCCGGCGTTCCTGTCATCAATATTCTTTAGAATCAGGCTGTGAATGTCCTTAATCACCTTTTCGGACAAAGGGATGTTTTGTGAAATGATTTCCTCTACATATTCTATCGCCTCAACGTGATTGATTGCTTCAAAATGTTCCCTCAAAGTTTTTCCGCCGATGGTCAGACCCTCTTCAACCACCATTTTGGTTTCGTGCAAAGACAAGGTGTTTCCTTCAATGGCATTGGAGTGGTACGTCCATTCCACTCGATACACGTCCCGCAAATTTTTGACCGCTTCAGGTGGCAGGGGTCTGTATGTATCCAACTTTTGCTTGAGGCGATCAACTTCTTTCAGCAAAGATTCCATGGCCATCCCTCTTTTTTATTGATATTTTGATTATACATTTGAAGCACGGCCGGCCTCAAGCCAACCGTGCAAATCTTGAATAACACTTCATAACAAACGGGCAATGTTGGCAAGCCGATGACGGCTTGGCGGGAAATATCCGATCAACTTTTTCCGACTCGAGTTCGAGCAGGAAAAGATGATCTTCTATCTCCCTTGCCCGCTCCAAAGCCCACTGCCGGGCATTTTCCATTTCTTTGGCCGTGAAGGTATGCCCGTACTTCAGTCCAAACCGCAGAAAGTACAGGTTTCCTTCCACCTCTTCCAGCCCCCTCATTTCCGATATTGCCCACGCATATAAGGGCATCTGCATGGTGGCAAAAACGTCATACGGCTTCCAGTTTGTTTTCCAGTCGACAAAAGCCGTTCCGTTTTCGCCCTCTATAATCAGATCAATGTACCCCTGTATGCGAGGGGCTGAAGGAAAAGGAGCCAGTGGTAATTCAAAGTGAACTTCGGTCTGACCCATCCCCGGTTGAACGGGTGCTTTCTGAACCAGCTTCTCAATTTCCTCCCGCTCCACCTCCGGGTGGAAGTCCACTTCAACTATCCCGGCGGTGACAGCTTCTTCAAAACTGTCACCTTCTTCAATAATTCTTTCGATCGCCTTATGAACAGCTTTCCCAAGCGCAAGAGGCTTGGTTACTGGTTCTTCCCGTTCTTCAATATATTTTAGGTAAAACCGGAACGGGCACTGTTCATAAAGCGATAATCTTGAAAACGAAAATATCAGGATCAACACCTCCCGATAATTTTTTTAGGGGTACGCACAAAAAGCGTACCCCAAACCATCAGAACGGCAGATCGTCTTCGGAAACATCAACCGGTTCAGCTTCCCCGGTAAACGGGTCTTCCAAATCCGGTTTTGTTTCCGACTTTTTGCCGCCATCGAGGAAGCGGACATTGTCCGCCACCACTTCAGTGACATACACACGGCGGCCTTCGTTATTCTCATAATTGCGGGTCTGCAAACGGCCTTCTACCGCAGTGAGGCTCCCTTTTTTTAGGTACTTGGCACAATTTTCGGCGAGATTGCGCCAAGTGACAATATTGATGAAGTCTGCCTCCCGTTCCCCCTGCTGGTTGGTAAACGGCCGGTCCACAGCCAGCGTGAAGGTGGCTACCGCAACTCCGTTTGGGGTGTAGCGCAGATCGGGGTCACGGGTCAGGCGACCAATCAAGACTACTCGGTTTAACATTTTAACTCCTTTCTATTCCCCGGCTATTTGTATTCGCCGCCGAGGTGGCGATAGTTTTTATGTCAAACCGGGAAAACTCCCGGCTTGTCACACATCATAATAGCCGTTGATTTTGACGAAAAATCTGCCATCGCAGATTTTTCGTATTTCGGCCGGATCACAAAAGAACCGGCCTGTGCAATCATAAGCGGAAGGTGTGATTTTGACGCCGTCCAGCGGATATCTTTTTAACACCTTCCGCAATTCCTTTTCATCATTTGCGGCGACAAGGAAATATGCTGTCACCGCATCAATTCCGTCTCTTTCAAAACGTTCAATTAGAATCATTTTTTCACCTCTTTTTGTTTTTTTAAGCTGGCTCCCCCACAAAACGGTAGTTTCCGTTTGGCAAGGGAATAACCTCCCTCACCTTTAATTCAGACTGACCTTTTTTGGGCCAGTCTGGAATCCTTACCGGGCGGCCATCAGGCTCAAATAACCGGATGATGTCGCCCGGTTTGATTTGTTGCGGTTCTGTGTCCAACCACCGGCCAGATTTAAACCGCTGGATTTTTCTCATCTTTTTGCACCTCCTTTTTTGATCGAATCAAAATTTCACGGGGCAACTCCAATGCTTCCTCCGCCCATGTTGGCCAGTGTTCACGGGAATACACGCCCAACACAGGCTCAAGCAAAGGAACCCCAATCTCTTTTTCTCTTTGCTTTACATTGGCAACGAAACGGGAATATGTCCCCGTTTCAATGGCCATGTAAAGCTGTTGAAAAGCAGAACGCCTTTCAACAAAGAGAAAACTTTTCCACCGCTCCCACACTTCTTGGCGAACCTTGAAGTATAACTGTTTGTCATACTTCCGCAAGTCCGCCCAATGCGGTTTGAAGTTGACATCAATCAGTTTCAATTGATGCAACGTCAACCGCTCGGCGGGATGCGGTTTGTACTTGCCCCTTTTGGAACGGTATCTTTCGATCACTTCACTTTCCGGAACATCTTCCAGAAGCGAGATGAAACGAAAGACACCACCCGCTTCGCCACAAAACCAGCATTTGAACACCTGATCTTCAGTGTTCAGGGAAAGGTAAAATTTCTTTTCCTTTCCCGGTTTTGCGTCTTCTTGGCAAAAGGGGCACTTTGCCAATACTTCCTGTCTCCCCCGTGTCCGTTCATTGATGATGAGACCGTGTTGTTCGGCCACGGGCAGAATGTCAGGAAGCACTTTCCATCACCTCTTTTGCAAAATCCTCCAGACTCTGCGGAACAGGGATCTGTTCCCAGTGGGGCTGAAGAATAATGCGTTGGTGACGTTCTGCTATTTTTCGCTCCGGTTCCCAATATTTCCAGTTGCGGTAACATTCTACCGCTTCCTGCACATGGCGGCACTGGTTACCAAAGCGTTTGGCGGGGCATAAATGGGAAACCACAAGGTTTTCACCTTGTGGTTCCACACGCACGAGGTATACCCCGCTTTTAGTTTTGGACGGGATGACACAAATCAGTGCCTTCCCGTCTTTGAACGTAGCGGTGATCATGATTGATCACCGTTTTTCACGGAATCAAGAAAGCGAAAGCCGTTTTGTTCCTGCCACGTCATCCCGAAAGGACGATCGACAGGAATAGACATGGCCTCCGCTATTTTTTCAGGTGTGCAGGCGAGGACAAAAAATTTCTCGCCTGCATCGTTACGTACGACAATTTTTACAAAAGGGCGACCCGTTGGGGTCTGCCCTTCACATAATTCTATGAGGGTGAAACTCATCATTCTTCACCCCCTTCAGCCAATTCCCTTTCGACATCAGCAATGGTTTTTCCATTGACTGATGTAAGGAATTTGAAGCCGTTGTCAGCATCTTTCCACGTCATGCTGAACGGCTCTTTTTGCGAGATCGAGAGCGAAAGCTCGATTCCCGCTTTATCCCGGCCGAACACTTCAACAGTTTCACCTGTTTCCGTGTTCACTGCCGTGATTTTGGCAAACGGGGTTCCTTGCGGTGTTTCCCCCGTTTTGTAGTCAACCAGTTTAAACTGATCCTTGTTTTGCGGTTTGTTTTGCGGTTGCTGGGACGGCTGTTGTTGCGGTTCCTGTTTTTGCTGAGTCTGCTGTTTGGACTGATCTTGTTGTATCGGCTGTACCTTTTGTTGCTTTGTCTGTGTTTTTTTCTGTGTTTGTTGCGGAGTCTGCTGTTTCTGAGATTGGGACGGTGATTGGGGCGGTTTGGATGGATCGGTCACGGATATGCTGTTGGCATCGTCATCGTCTTCGGACGAGATGCCTAACAACGCTGACAGTTGATACCGCCGACCATACGTGATGGCGGCTCCAATCGTCTGCGCCGTGACACCCCCTTTTCCTGCCGCCGGAAGTACCAGCGGCTCACTCTCCAGCCACTCCCCTGACTCATGGAACAGGGTGGTGGTCACAACCACCGTGTTCCCTTCAATTTTCGCATCTTGTACCACAGCCAAACCGTGTTTTCCCAAAATTGGTCTGACCGTGGCCAAAATCTCTCCCAGCGGTGCGTATCTGTGTCCGTTGGCAAATTCATTCACCGCCGTGTTTTTTGGGTTGGCCACTTCCGCCTGAAAGGCGGCAAGTGCTTTTCCCAGTTCAGTGATTTGTTCACTTCTTTTCATGATTGCGTCTCCCCAAAGAGGGGAGACATCCACCTCCTTTAAAAGTTTTTTTAAAAAACGTGTTCACCCTTTGCAAAGCCAATCCGGTAGAATCGGCTCTGTCGGGAAAACACGTTTTTGAAACAAAAAACGGAGTGCCATCCGTATGCATAAAAACGGACGAACACTCCTTTTATCCCTGCCTATAGACCAAGCAGGGTTAAAATGAAGACGGCTACCCAAAAGATCAGCCATCTTTTTGCCGGAGACAGATCGGACAAAATCACGACCACCCCGTTTACACTTTCCCAGAGACGGCTCCATTCCCCATTTTCAGAGGAATGGAGGTTCTCCGGGTTTTTAGAGGGAAAAGGAATCACCTTTTCCCTTGCTCTTTCCCCTGAAGGCGAAAAAGACTTGACTTTTTCACCTTTTCGGGTTATGATAACCCTATCATCAATGATGATAGGGTTGCTCGTTTTGCCCGCTGAAAAATCAGCGGGCTTTTTCCGTGCCATCACACAATCCCTCCTTAAAATTAAAAATTCCGGCTCTGCCTGACGCAAACCCGGTTCTTTTTAGCGCCCATATTCTTTTAGAAAATCTCTTGGTGTTAAGAAGGCGATCCCATCAATCATCTCCAAAGCCTCTTGATCTGTTACATACTCTTTTAGCGTGGTGAGACTTCGATCATTGGAGACGACCACTTTTGCCCCACCATCAATGGCACATTCTATGAACATGGCATCGGTGGGATCATAGCACCAAGAAAATGGTGTTTTACGAGCCACTCTCTCTGCACTTAATAGCAACTGGGCGGCTTTTCTGAAAGCTGGCAAAGGATTCCTGCCTTTTCTACCGACCACAAGGTGGATGGTTACCAATAATTCTTTGGCCATTTCATCAGTGTAAACAGGCTGAAACTTTGTTAAAACAAGTAGAATGGTTGCTATGCAAGACTCATTTCTTTCCAAGAAACCGCCAATAAAAACAGAAGTGTCAAGAACCACTTTGGTCATGGTTACTTGACACCCCTTTGTTTTTTTATAATTTCCTTCCGTACATCTTTAATGATTCGATCAATTTCATCGTCCGTCAGTTTTGGAGAGTTACCATACTCCTTAATACATTCCATTACATCCTGTTTTGATTCAATATCAGCCTCTCTCCAAACTTTATTGATGATCTCAATTTCATCGGGCGATAATTCCGTATTTGATGTCGTAACAAGCTGCTCCATTATTTTTTTCTCCTCCTTTTCCATTTTTATCCCTCCTTTCCGTTGCGTATTGTTTAACTCCATTATACGCAACAAAAAGGAGTCATACAACAAACCCTCGTCCCCCCTTTCAAAACAAAAAAAGGCCAAGCACACCCATAATTGGGCACACTTGACCTGTTTTTACGCATTTGTTCGTCCCAACAGGACAGGCCTTCCGTACAGGAACGCCCTTTTACGGAAGTGGCCAGCTTCCCCATTCACGCCATTTTTTTAGTGACGGTGACGTGAAGGTTGCCCATCATCCATCGTTACGTAGCCACACGTAACGCCCGTCATGGATGACGTGGCTTTTTTCCGCTCCTGCCTGCTCGTATTCGTTGAATACGGGGCTGGAGGGTAAACTCATGCACAACCGTTTCCAGTTGTGCTATCCGTCTCCCGTTGTTGGGAGGACGGTGGGAAAAGCTATATGTATATTTTACCCTCCGTTTGTGATTATGTCAATCTACGGCAGGCGTATTTGCGAATATATGTTCTGTTTTAGGGTTAAAAAAAGTGGACATCTGGTTTTCCCGTATGTCTTTGCTTCGCAAAGCCAACCCACCATTGATGGGACGCTTCGCTGTTGCCCGTAATGAGCTTTCCGTCCGTTCGTTATAGCACACAGGAACCAGAATGTCCCAAGCCGTTCTTAATATATATTCAAAAAGGAGGTGATACTTATATATTAGCACGTTTTCCCACAAACGCAATACATATATTGGAAAAAAACTTTCAAAATGGCTTTTGAAGGATTTTTTTGATAATTTTTTTAGAAAAAATTTAATCCTCCTGAATCAACTCAATTTCGACTTTAGTGATTCGTTCTCCCCAATCCGGTATATCCTCAAACGTAGCATAGACATTATACACGCCATCTCCCAAGCCTGACGAAAAAATGACTGCCAAACCCGGATGACCGGTATTGTAATGAAGTTGATCAAACGACTTGTTATTGAAGCCGCTCTGGTACATGCTTTCCTGAACCTCATCAACCAAATTTTGATTGATACGAACCGGATCGGTGATGATTAGCTTTCCTGAGTCAACACCCACTTTGCCAATCAGTTCTCTTCTCATGGACACAACTCCTTGTTTTTTTGATTTTCCTCCAAATTTATTATATCAAATTTTGTGATTTTTTTGTTTCGCCTGCAAACACAGAAGCGTACAGAATTGGTTTTGAATTTTCTCCACCAAGTGTATTCCCGTCCGTCTTGGCGTGACAACGTGAACCGTAAATTGTGGAGCCGTGATCCGGTTGGATTGTACACCGAATTCACCATCCAGAAAAACGCCAACCTGTTGCTTTGTGTCCGCAGGCCGCCAGCCATACGGCCAGCCGTGAAGGATGGACATGCCATCCCTCAAGGCTGGGCGCATCAGCCCAAATAACTTTCCGCTCCCGGAAAGTCGATCTCTACCTGATAGTTTTTCTTGTCGATTAACTGACTCAGTCTTGTTACACGTCTTTCCAAGTCGATTGCTTTTTTTCGCATTTCTTCCGGGTCATACAATGCACGTATGATATAAGCGGTGTTTCCATAGTCGGTCTCTACCGTCTCCTTTTTCCTTCCAGCCAATGCTTTTAACTCAGCCACTTCGCTCCGCATTTGCTTGGCAAGCTCAATGGCCTCCATGATGGTATATTCCTTACCTTCCCATTCCAGAGTATGGGTGACATTGGCTTTAGCCATGAGCAGATCCAGTTGACGAAAGTCCTGTCTGGCCTTTCGTATTTCCTCCGTGATCTCGTCCACCGTCCGTGCCGGATAATCTGCTTTTTGACCCGGTAATAATTTGACCGTGGACACTTCTTTTCGTTCCTGCACCAGTTCGGTTATCCGCCGCATGATGGCCGCTCTTAACGGCAACGCTTCGGCTAATGTGATTTTCATTCATCATTCCCCATTTCTTTTTCCATTACTCGCTTCAAAACCGGGACTGGCAGTAACTTTCATTACCACCACTTCAACAAGTCAAAATTATTTTTATGGCCATCAAACTTCGGACGGGGCGTCACCGTGCCGTCCGCCCTAATATTGCAGAAGTTTATGGAGAACCGTCCCTTGTTTTGTCCAGTCTTAATTTGGTTTGCTAGCTGGACAAGCTCTTGTGAAGGAATCACCCAGTAAGTGTCGGCATGTTCGGAATAAAAAATGAAGTAATAATTGGGCCGGGGATTAACAATTTCCATGGCTGAAAAGCGCCCTGCATTTCTGGGGTTACAATCTTTAGAACGGGCTTTTATTTGAATATCGATATAGCATAGCTTGTCTCCTTTTTCCTGCCGGATAATGCAATCAATGCCCTGATCATCTACAAGAGTCTGATAAACATCGAAGCCCCTCCTGAGCAACTCGGCAATCACAACATATTCTTGTCGCTTACCAAAAGAAGCACTACTCCGAAAACTACGTTTCTCAGGCAAGGATATTCCCCCTTTTTTCGCTACTCAAACATCTTTTAACTTAATACGAGAGGATAAGGAAACGCACTTCCTTATCCTCTTTGCCCGTGAAACACTACACATTTTACGTTTCAGTAGGATTCTCTATATCAAGTTCTGGCAACTCTTTCATGATCCGCGCAGTTTCTACACTAACTCTTGTGACTCGTTTAATTAGATTAACAATATACCGTGGATCGTTATGCTCTTCCAGCCATTTATTGGGATCGTTTGTAATCCCGCTTTTTTTATCGGTTTTTACTTGATAGCGATCCATAATCCATTCGATGGCAGATTTGCCGTTTACGATGTAATCATAAGCCTCTTGAGGGATTTCACGAAGTGTAATGTTTTCATTATACAAGATCACTGTGTTATCGTTTTGCTTATCAGGTTTCTTACCAAAGCGCATTTTCTTGACCTTGTATGTTTCTAAGGAATTTGTGTCCCCTTTAATTTCCTCTACAAGTGGCCACGGCTCTACAGTTTCGTAATTCAAATGTAATTTGGCTAAATCCCGTCCTGCTTGACTGAATGTCCAGAAGTCCTCAGAAGTTTTAACAAAAGGAATATGAGGAAGTACTTTTTTTAAGTCATTTTCATACCGTTTGCGATAATCGAGAGAATGAAAAAGCCCATAGATATAGTAAAATATATCTTCTTTTGTGACTTGATCACCATAACGTTGGCGATATTGATTTAATGCCCAGTCAGTGATGTTTTCTCTACGAATATATTGTTTCCCAGATGGTGCAGTGATAATGGTTTCTCCCCCTATTTGAGTAACAAGCTGATCATTTTCATTAGTTGGTTCATAAGTGTATAACGAAAAGCACTGTGTATCACCTATAAAATGGAGATCAGGAATGTGATTTACGATTAACGCTGAGAAAGGCTTGGTGTTACCTGGAGCTTGTACAGCAATTACACTGTTCTCAATTTCTGGTTCTGGAAAAATTTTAGGGAGAATACCTATCCTATGATTGAAAATGCAATCAAAATCAAAGTATAGCCACTCTTTTACATATGGACGATACAGTGAGTAAACAATTCTATTGGATGAAAAGACGTATTTGTTCTCCTTTTCCATTTTTTGTTTTAAACTGCTACTCCATTTCACCTTAAACGTATTACTCTGGATAAACTCATCAAGATTTTTGTTTTGTGAGTCAGTAGCCAGGTATGCTTCAACAGCTTTGTTATACTCGTTTATCATGAAACTCATATTTTTGGCAACATTGGTTTTAGAAAAGTTGTACGCCCATGCGTCACGAGCTGTATTGACACCAATACTGTATTGATGAAAAATCACTTCTTTTGCTTCAGCCTTTTTATCCTTGTTCCCAATGGCCGGAAAAGTGACAAAATCATCGCTTCGTTTATTTATCCAGTCATATGACTTATTTGGCTTTATTTGTTCCCATTTTACATGACTTATGTCCTGATATTCCTGTAGTTTAGCTAGTTTTTCCTCTCTGTTCAAATAATCGCCAATATCGTGATAGTAAATCGTAGCAGGAGCACTATGATCTTTATCCTTTACAAGAATAAGCAATGCAACACCCGCACGAGTTCCATCACCGAATACATTGCCTGCCTCTTTACGTCTGTCTTCCCCAGATAACCGGGCATTGCCACGCAAATTAAGCACGTAGACTTTGCTAAATTCTTCTGCCAGATATTTTCTTAGCCCAGCGGTCAAATTTCTATCAATAAAACCATTATTTGTTACAAAAGCAATTACCCCTTTATCTTCGATTCGATCTGTGGCAAGGCGAATAGCACGAATATAACCATCATAAAGAGCATTTTTATTTGTTACTGATGAATGGGCAGCATAGGTTTGTCGGATTTTTTTATCCAATTTATTATATTTCAGGTTTTGGTTGTTCATCCCTTCCATTTCCTGACGGGAATACCAAGGAGGATTTGAAAGGATAACATTAATTTTAGCCTGCTTCTGTTTCCTTAACGATTCTGTGTACTTTTCAGGGAATAGTTGACTGTCTGCTGTGTCATTATCTTCCATGAGTTGGAACGAATCGGTTAAAACAAGTCCCTCAAAAGGTTTATGTTCGCCTGTAACTTCATAATAAGTGCTTTCAATGTTAGCTAAGGCAATATAGTATGGCAGTAACAGTATTTCATTCCCCCATATTTCTTTGTTATATTTATCCTTTAATTTTTCAGGGGGAATAGTGTGCATTAGCCGTGACAAAAACGTTCCTGTACCTGTAAACGGTTCTAAGATAACGACATCTTCATCTGCTAAGGAACGTGAAAATTCTTCTCGTAAAATGACATCTGAACTTTTAACCAGAAAGTCAACCAATTCAACCGGTGTATATACGATCCCAAGACGATCTGCTGTTTTAGGAAATGCAATTTTAAAGAACGTATCATATAAGTTGCTAAGAAAATGCTGTCTCTCCGTTTCCTTATCCATGCCTCGTGCCCGTGTTTGCACACTCCGGTAAAATCCATCAAGGGCTCCCGTCTCTTTTTCGATAAAATCCCGGAAAACTTCCGTCACTTGATCCAGAGCTTGAGAGACAGGGTTGTGTTGCAAAAAAGCATACTTATCAAACAGTGCATCAAACACCGGCTTTGTAATAATATGCTGAACAAGCATGGACAGGGCTTCGTCTTTAGTCACCATCGGATTGATAACTTCATGAAGTGAGCGTAAAAAATTTTCAAAGGTTGTTCTGGCACGATTACCAAGTTCACTGTTATGTTGTAATACTTGCTCAATGTGCCGCTCTATCCTGCCAGCCACTTCTGCCACATCTTTGGCCCATGTTTCAAAGTAACGGCGATCCCCGACTTTTTCGACAATCCGCCCGATTAATGCTTTGCGCAATTCGTTTCTGAACAAGTTCAATTTCATTTGCTCATATTTTTGTTCAGTTTTTTGGACGTCAATGATGACTTTGTCCTCGTCATCCGCTATATATTCATCTGTTTTTTTGGTGTTGTTTGTTTTGAGCCATATGGAGCGCACTTCTGCATCCAAACGCTCATCAATAGAGCGTAAAGCACCCAGAATTTGCCATACTGTGTCAAATTCCTTGTTTTTATCTAATGCTTCTTTGGGATCTTGATCAGGAGATACCAGCACCGGAATGATAACATAACCGTATTGTTTTCCTTCCGCTTTTCTCATTACACGTCCAACAGCCTGAACAACATCAACAACCGACCTGCGGGGACGCATAAATACAACCGCATCAAGGGCTGGTACGTCAATACCTTCTGTTAACACTTTGGCATTGCTGAGGATACGAGTAACATTTGGATCAAAACCATCTTTTAACCAAGCTATCTTTTGTTTTCTCTCTGAGGCTGGCATAGAACCATCAACATGAATAACTTCAAATGAACGCCTGTTGAATTCATCTGGCATGTCATACGCATATAATTCCACAGTCTCCTTAAATTTTGAAGCAAATTGTTTGGAGTCTTTTATAGTACTGTTAAAAACAACAGCACGTTGCAAAGGTTTAACCTCACCTTGCAGAAGATGGCCATTTAAAGCACGCCAGCAACCGATCATTTTGGCCGCTTCCTGAACTTGTGGAGAATCTTCTTGGTTTAAGTATTGCAATAATTTTTCATGAACCTCTTCTTCATTAACAGTTAAAACGACAACTTTGTAGTCGGAAAGTATACCTTGATCAACTGCCTGCCCAAAACCCAAACGGTAAAACTCTTCTCCAAAGACATCCTTATCATCCATAGAATAGTAGTCATATCCACTTTCATCTAGTTTTTGCTTTACTCTTGGAACAAAGACACGGGGGGTTGCTGTCATGTAAAGACGCTTTTTACCTTTTATCAAATCATTATCATGTATCATATGATAATACGAAGCCTCATCTGAATCTTGTGCTTTGGATACTCCTGTTGTCCGATGCGCCTCATCCGCAATAATCAGATCAAATTCTGATAATCCTTCTCTGTGAGCATCAACAATAACTTGAGAAGAATGATAGGTCGAAACGACGACTGTCATTTCATTTGACTGCACACTTTTAACCTGATTAACCAGATCCTCTGCATTGGTGGTAGGAGGGTAGGATAATAATGTTGTATCTCCCAACTGATCATCGTCTGTTCGGCCTACAGTATGATCACTCGTTACCGCAAATACCCTTAACGGCGTATCTGCATCCTCAATCCATGCCCGAATGGTCTGTTCAACTAATGCTATAGAAGGAGCCATAAACAAAACCTTACCACCCGCTCCTACCATCTGTTCTGCCAGTTTCAAGGCGGTAAAAGTCTTTCCAGATCCCGGAGGCATAATTAATTTACCTCGGTCTGCACGTGTGAAGCCATCTATTACGGCATTGATAGCCTCCTTTTGATATTTACGGAGGTTTTTCTTACCAAAGGTTATTTCTTCCGGCTTTTGCCAATTAAACGACTCCCAGTTAATAGAGCTTTCCAGCATATCAGACAAAGTTAAGACTTTAACGGGCTTGTCCTGCTTGTCGATCAGTTTTTGAGCATTAGGACCAAGTGATGAAGATGTTACAATTAAACGATATGAAAATTCTTTTCTGCCCGATAAAGCCAGAAACGTAGCAATATCATCCGCTCCCAAAGTTGTCTCATGGAATTTGATTTGTATGGCCCATAGATTGCCTGTGTGTCTTTCTTCAGCGACTGCATCTATTCCGGTATCACCCAATCCCTCTCTTTGAGGCCAGTCACGCCAACGCCATATTTCTGAAAACAGGTTTTGATAAAAAGGCGATTTTCTTAAGTAAGCAAGTGCAAAACGCTCAAACAACTCTCCTTTTTTTGTAGCAGAATCAATTTTTCTCCAATCCTTCAACTTATCAATAACGTCCATTCAAATCCCCCTCAATCAAAACGCCTTTTGTCTGACTCCCCTGACTTCATGACAATCCACGCACCGTGGCTCATACAGATCATCGGCTCCCACCACAATCACGGGATCATCCACATGGGCCGGCTGACCATCAATCAACCGTTGGGTTCTGGTGGCCGGTCTGCCGCAACGGGCACACTTGGCATAAAGACGAGTGACTGAGTGGCTGATGGCAACCAAGTATGGCATCGGAGGAAACGGTTCCCCCCGAAAGTCCAGATCAAGTCCGGCACAGATAACCTTGTAACCCTGATTTGCCAGTTTTCGGCATACTGATCCAATCATAATATCAAAAAAATGTACTTCGTCTATGGCTATGTATTCTGCTTTTCCATTAACATGATCCAGTATTTCTTCTGCTCTGTCAATCAAAACGGCTTCCAACGTATCCCCGTTGTGGGAAACAATGTGACCGGTACTGTACCGGTTGTCCAGCTTCGGCTTAAACGCCAGCATGTTTTTGCCCTCTACACGCCGGATCAGTTCGGTTGTTTTGCCAGCAAACATGCAACCGTATATGGTTTCGATATGTCCCATGAAAACACCTCCTGTTTTCTTTGTCCTTAATCTGTTACTTGGTATTGCTCATATTGTTTTGCACAAAGGCTAATGAGAGGAAAAAATATTTTGGTATTGTTCGATAAAATAGTCCAATATAATTTGTTGTTGTTTTCATTATAAAATCCCAGTGCTTTTTGGCCACATCTTCATCGTGATGTGTACTAAAAAGTATCTTCTTTCCAATCCCAATAGGTTTCATCTTTTAATTCAATTTCATTTCCTTCATCGTCATACTCAATTACAGGTTTTCCAGTATCGTGACAGTAAAAAACTTTTTCTACTTTTGCTAAAATAACTCGCTCGTCACCATCAAATTCACCATCAAACATATCTTTGTACCACTGCTTTGTTTCTTCATACTCACTAACTGCTTTTTCTCTGTCATCCGTAATACATAACACGCCATCATCGTAAGACCAAACAATCCACATTTTTAATCCTCCCTTCACATCATGAGTCTATTGTTCACCTTCCAACGCTTTCTTGGCCACCTCGATTGCGTCCGTTGCGCTATGTGTGAGACGGTGCATATCACTGATCTTCTCAAGCGCCTCACGGTATCGTTTGTTTTGTTTGTGCAACCGCCGTATTTCTGCAACAAGCTCTAGTACTTCGTTAACATCATCCCTTTCAATCGGATACTTTGTACCTTCATCAGCCCACATTCCCCAAGTCTTCCAGTTTGTTTCAATCTCCTTCAACCGTACCTCATTCATCCTCTCACCTCCCATTTGTAGGTCATGTGCTCACCTCTTTTAAAAACTCGTATAGCTCCTACACCACATCTTCGGCGTTTTACTCATCAATACTTCACCTTCGGCGTATTATGCATTAAATTCTCGCCAAAAAACAATCGCTTCCTCATCATTCGGATCTTGCTTTAATGCTTTTTCTATGCAAGACAAGTGAACAGGAGTATCAAACTCAAGCGAAAAACGTAGATTCTCTATATCTTTTCTGCCGCAGTACCAACAACCGAATCCTTTGTTAACAGCCCACTCGATTAATCTATCCTCCATTATCTTTCTCCTCTCGCTTTTTGGCTCTACTGTTCACCTTTCAGTGCTTTTTTGGCCACATCTTCAGCGAACCATGCAACAAAAACTCGATTGCTTTGACGTTTCTTTTTTACTCCGAAATATTTAATTCAAAACCATTTAAGTTAAAACCACGAGAAAATACATTTACACAGTTGAAAACACCTTCAATACTATTCTCATAAGCAAGTATCGTGCTCTTTTGTTGTAGTTCCGAATCAGCAATAACTTTAAAACTACCATCGGAACATCTTTCATAATAAAAAGCAACATCTTTAACTTTTTTAATAAATCTCATTTGATTTATCTCATTTCCTACTGGCGACATATTATTTTTGGTTTTGATTATCAATAACCACCCCTAGCAATTGCTACACGCGCCAAACTGTTCCACCGCAAGACAATATCTGCCGGAATGCTTTTTATGTCGTTTCCAATTATTTTTGCAGTTTCCTTCTCAATCTCTATCAATGCCTCTCTCAATCGTTCGTTTTCTTCTCGCAACTCTTCGATGTAACTGCACTCCCAGCAACGCAACCTTCCGTGCGTTTTACAAATAACATGCATCCGGCGTCATCTCCCTTAGTACTCTTTTACAAAATTATATATTATGTCAGTATCGTCTTTCTGAATTCCCCTTTTCTTTTTCGGACTTTTCTTCAAGTCCAAAACACTTCGGTACATCTTTTTCCATATCCCGATATTTGCCCTTTTCAAACCCCGTCCAGAAACGTTCAACTGCATCAATAACAGCCATAGCCTGTATTTCATTCAGAGACCGGAGTTTTTCAACCAACTCTGATCCATCAACGTTCCAAACCTTGGACAAATGTTTGTGCCTGAGCGCATCTTCAACATAGGCCCACAACAGATGGGCCGTTTCCGCCGTCATGTTTTTGGTCTCCAATGCTTCCGTAATAAGGCAAGCTTCATTGACACCAAACTCAATCACGTTCAATGCACGCCTGTATAAGGTATACAGACGTTCCAAATCACGGTTAATCGTAGAAGAACGAGCCTCTCCCCTTTCATCAATCAAATCCAAAATTTCCTTCCGAATGCTAAGAGATATTTTTTCAACCATTTTTTTCTTCCTTTCTTTCAACTCTTCCAACATATTTGTATATTAAAGCGCTTTAGTATACCAATGATCAAGCTGTTCATTTATCCACTCCCAGTCTAAATTGAAGTGATATATTTCAGCTTCAATTTCACGTTCGTAAATTTGAATGGGGTCAATTTGATGAAATTCATCAATGCAGATTCCTTCTTCATATTCCTCCGAATTTTTCCACGTTCTGATTTCTTCATCTGTATATATTTCTTCCATAGGCCAATCTGGAGGATTGGGGCCAATTTTGTATATCGCAACCCACAATGCATCAATCCCCTTATGGTGTTCGTTTTGCTGAAGCGATTTAGACTCAAGCTCACCGGTGACAAGGTTGACTGCGGCATATCCAGCTTTTATTCCCGGTATGTATCCTTCGTGAGCGGTTCTTACGATTGTTTCAGGATTAAGACCAGTTATGATGTTTTTAATCTTTTCGTGCGGAAGAATCTCATACACCTCATTTGCGTATGGAACTTTTACTTTCATCAAAAAACCTCCTTTTATTTTTTTGTTGATTTTATCTTACCGCAATCCTACCACGGTATCAATACAATCAACCAAAAAATATGTAAAAAAACATGCGGAGCAACCCGTTCGCATTTTTTTGTGACGCTCCCCCCAATCACATGGGGAAAGCGCCTTGAACAAAACATTTATTCTTCATAATAAATTTTTCTGCCGGGCTTTTGTTTGTAACTTTTTACAAATCCGTGTATTATTTCTTGAAGCTGTGATGACGAATCACTTTCCTTTATGGGTATAGTGATTGACTTGCTTCTGTCGTCAAGATTGTAATATTTGTTTTCGCCCCGTAATCTATGTTCATCGAAAAAAAATAAGTATCTATTATGGTATTCGTCATCAAAAAAACAATCTCTTGTCGTATCAATAACGTTAAAGATGTAAGCCACGAAAGAACTTGATATTGGATCGTTTACTTCGCTGATGATGAAGTGCAATCCATCCAGATTTATTTCGTGTGTTTTTGCAAAATCAATAGCTCTTAGAAACCCTATGTTTTTCCAATTTTGTCCTTCTTCTACTTCTATTTTTTCTTCGTGAGTTTTTCCGTTTTTCCTGATAGCAACCTTGTTCGGAGTATACGATACATAATAATCACTGAAACCAACGTATGAGTGTTTTACAAACGTTTCGTTTTCTAAAGTCTCATCTAATACGATATAATCGTTTTTGAAATACCATACAAATTTTTTCACCAAAACCGCCCCTTTTTTTTCAATGCTTTGATTATATAATACCATATTCCTACCACGGTAGCAATATCAAAAATTATGTAACACAGAACAATATATTGGTGTGACGTCCTCCCCCAACCAATGCGGGAAGAACGTCACGAGTAAATTTGATTTTCTCAACTGCTTCAGACAATCTTTAAATTAAGATTTTTTACTCCTTGTTTTTTGCTCAATCATTTCTTCCACTTTATTTTTCAGTGATACAAGAGCAGTAAAATCAATATTTACTTCGATACCATTATTTTCAAGTTTTTCGATCGCTTCACAAGCCCCATCTAACTGTTTCCATATTTTTTCTAATTCTCTTTTTGTCATATTATCACCTCATTTTTGACTAATTTGACTAATTACTAATTTTATTGATTATATATTACCATATTAATACCACAGTATCAACACGGTAATAATAAGGTTTTTTGGTTATGACCCCCCCGATATGGGAAAGGTATCACAAACCAAAAAACAAAACGCCTTTTGTCAGAATTCCACGACCTTTTTTGCGCAGGGGTCCTCCCAATTCATTGGGAGGGGGAATGCGCCGCTTATGACGCATACCCATACCCATCATTTTTATGAATAATTCTTAAATATTTCGGATGAACGTCAAACCCGTTTAACCTGAAACTTGGACGATGACGTATCTGAATACGTCCGATATGAACACCTTCATATTTCCCCTTTGGTATCACAGCTTTTACTATGTCACCCGTCATGAAACCAAGATAGGTTCGCTTTTTTTGGCGGTGACTTTGCGGAAAGCCGTACCTGTCAACGTTGCACATCCGGCGCGTGCCGTGGCCCTTTGCGATGATTTTTAAAACCTGCATGTCGGGATCAAGACGGACATTTTCGCCGCTCTTTCCAACACATGCGGCGTCAATCCAATGCGCTTTCGGATATTACTGTGCGCTTCGATTATACTTCGTTCGACCACCGGTTCCAATTTCAAGTTCCAATCCCAATTCTTTCAGACGGTCAAACAAAACCCATCGTGACGCGTTGATCGCCGCCGCGTC
The DNA here is from genome assembly GCF_014644735.1 of Caldalkalibacillus thermarum. Lineage (NCBI taxonomy): Bacteria > Bacillati > Bacillota > Bacilli > Caryophanales > Bacillaceae > Caldalkalibacillus > Caldalkalibacillus thermarum. Next base: position 36,791 of record NZ_BMKZ01000014.1, read on the forward strand.
CCTGAGCGGTGTCTTAAGCTGTGCTTTGATGCGTCCGGCACGTTCAGGATCATGTGCAAGGAATTCTTCAAGTGAACGGTTGTCTTTTTCCCGGTTACAATCATGGCATGCAATGACAAGGTTGGATACCCGGTCACTTCCGCCTTTTGAACGAGGTATAACATGTTCGATCTCAAACGGTACATTCTCCACGTCACAATACACACAACGGCGGCCAAACTTATCCAGTAGATACTCCTTCACTTCATATCCGAAGAGTGTCCCTTGCTGGTATTCGATGCCCTTGATCTCAGGATTTTGCAACTTCTGAGTATCGAACCGCGCAAGTTCCAGCGAAAGGTGCGCAAGAGGCACAAACTTCCGCAAGCGGCGTACCCATGTGAATACGTTGAAAACGCGACTCATGATGCTCGGCGGAAGCCATCCTTTCGGACGCCGGCGGTTGAGATACCGTGGTGCGCGATACCGTGTCTTGCGATTCCGGCGCAAACGCCGAAGGGACCGCCGTTCCAAAAGTGCAGTACGGATCTGTTCGCCCCTATGGTACAGTTCTGCGGCCCAGATGACGGTCTTCCCACATTGGAATTCACCAACGAGTGATATGCCTGTGACTTTTGAGCCCGGATCAATCTTGAGCCTGACTGTCTGGATGTCTTTGCCGTCATCCCGTGCTTCGCGGTCTTTAAGCAGGATCGTAAATGGATAACGGCGATAGACGGCGGCACGTCCTTTCCTGAGCAGTTTTCGCGCCCTTGCGGGATGACACGGCATGAGTGGATTTCCTTTCCTGTCTACAACAAAAACTCGATTAACAGTCTTCATTGCGGTTACCCGCCCCTCCTTGTGGGTAATGTGGGCCTCGCCAATGTTATCCCGGCTTGTCCTGTCCGGCACACTGGCTTCAACCCCGTATGCCTGTTTAATGCCGGACGGCAGTTGCCCGAAGCTGGCCCAAGCACCCCGGGGTGCCATGACCGGGATAACGTAGCCCATTGACCTTGCGGCCCGGGCTGAGGCTGGTCAACTCCAAGGCTTCATGCCTCCGTCTTTAGACGGGGGTAGTTGACGACCGTCTCAATCACATCTTTTTCCGTTTCGATGGTCTCATACAAAATTCCGATCAAGTCTTCCTGAAGCTCTTGTTTGGTTTCCGGATGATTGTCCAAAACGTTTCTCAATTCCGGATCGTAGAAGATGTTCAGATTCACAAAGCATACATCTTGGCTTTCTTCCACATCTGCATCAACATGTGCCTCGCCCACAACCATGTTGTCCTGAAGTGTTATTTTTGCCGTACAAACATGATCTCCTTTGGTAATTTCTGAAAGAGTGTAACGCATATTGCGTCAGCCTCCTTTAGTTTTTTTTGATGGTTTTTTTAACAGTGGAAAAGAGGAATAACAGAGCCGGATGAATCCTCCCAGCCCCGAAATTATTTTTCCTCGTTTTTTCTGTCAAGTATTTCACGGCTAATTTCTCCCACCACTGCATTTTGGGGACGTTTTCGCTGGTCGGTTGCTATCAGTGTCCATACCGAATCGTGAAAAACTTCCAGCGTCTCCACGTACTTTTTGTGGAAAGCCGTGAATCTCATAGGCACTTGCCTGTACTCCTTTACTTCTTTGATATACTGCTCCAGTTTCACAAATTCTACGGCTATCTGCATAGTCCAATTTTCGTCCCTTGGTCTTTGCTCCTGCGACAGCGCATTGATCTGTTCCAGCGTTTCCGTTACGTGTGCAAAGTTGGTGTCCAGAAACTGAAAATATTCATCAGACAGTCTCCCGTTTTCTGAGGCTTCTTCACCACCAGCTTCCGCTACAACACAACCGGCAAGCATCAGTAAGGTAAACATGGCAAAAACAAGGCCTTTTTTCACTCATATCCCTCCCACTTTGGTGTGTCAGACTTTAAGGGGCTGGAACGAAGCCCAACCCCTCACTTTTGATAAATCGACTCATTCTTGACCCACGCATCACCCGTCCATTCGTAAAACATCTCATCAAGACTGGTTCCTTCCGTCAAATCCTCGTCTGTTGTCGCCCTGATCCTGAAATCAGACAGAAACGGATTCAAAGGGGACAGGTATTCCAGTTTTTCCGCCACGACAATGATCCGCTGTTCCGGGTTTTTGTTCCATTTCATGTACAGTAAAAGGTCATACACATCATCACGGGCCACAAACACATAATACAGCTTCTCCCCAATCTGCATGGCCCCCACAAACGGATCAAGGGACGGCACAATCTCCGGCTCGTAGTCCAGAAACACCTCGTACAGCTTAAAGAAGACCATGCATTTCAAAACGTCTTCCGCCTGCCAATGAAGCCAGTAATTGGGCGGTAACTGAAACGTATGGATGGCGTTAGTTCCCAATGTGTAAATGGGGATGTTTTTCTCATGCGACAGTTCGTGCCGCATGAGAAAATGGTATTCTCTGCACAGTTGTTTCAGCTTCTGGGTGTTCAAATCAAACAGTCGTTTCAACTGCACACCACCGATCACACCAACCGAAGCCACGGCATACAGCATGGGATGGAGTTCAGAAGGGATTTTGACCTCCCGTGGCCTGACCCGCTCCCGGTTCCATTTCACTTTCCAGCCATGACTCAGTGAAAAGGGACTGGCCATACCCACCAGCCCCTTACAGCTTACGGATAATCTTGCCGTAGATTCTCTCTTTCTTGGCGTTCACATCATACACCCGCAAGATGACCCGGTCCCCTTTTCTCAGCCGCTCAAACATCATATGTGGCACTAACGCATCTACACCGGGTTCCAGATTGACAAACACACCGTAATCCTCCACACCGGTCACTTTTCCGGCGTATTCGCCGCCCTTGACGTACCGCTTGGTGCAGTCTGGATACGGATTCGGTTTCAATGCCTTGGCACTCAAGGTGACTTTCTGGTTTTCCTTATCCACTTCCATGACCTTCACCTTGAGATGGTCTCCGACCTTGAATTCGTCCCTCAAGTCGTCAATCCAAGCGTAATCAATCTCGGAAGCCGGGATTCTGACCGAAATGCCGCCGATGTCCACAACCAAGATTTTTTCCATGACGTTTCTCACCACTGCAATCACAACCTGCCCCTCTTTCAGACGGCTCCATGTGATCTCGGCCATCCGTTCAAGGGCATCTTTCCTTGAGGCGGTGAATACGTCATTTTCCCGGTCATAGTTCAGCACCATCATGGCCACTTTGGTGCCAATGAGATTTCGCAGTTCACTCAGCTTTTCACAACCGGAGTACTCGAGTGGAATGTAGCCTCGAACGTTCCCAACCTGCACAACTCCGCACGGCTCACCCAGCTTGTTTTCAATACCGATCAGAACAGCCTGCAAAATGGTTTTGTTCTGATAAGCCGCAATCACTTCCTGCCAGTCTTTACGCTCTTCCTCCAGTTTTTCAGGGTCAAAACCCTCTACCAGTACTTGTAACAGTTGATCGCTCATTCGATCACCCTCCATCTGATTTTTTTAGGCTGATACGTTACCCAGCAAACCGTTTCAAAATAGTTCCTGCCTGATACGGCGTTTTTTAACCTCTTTTTTGTTTTCATCTCTGCCATTTTCTGTTTCTTCTTTTACAGCATCACCCCTTTCAAGCGGTTCATTTTGCGGCACTTCTCTTTCATGTGAATGTTCGTGTGAATGTGGCACTTCTTCTGAAACGGATACGACAGTCTTTTCACACTCAGGGGCTGGATCGTCCGTGCCAGTAGCCTGCATTGGCTGGGAATCCAACCAGACCACACGGCCCGGTTCGCTTCCGGGTTGGCTTTGCGAAGCGAAGACAACAGGCTCCGCTTCAACAAAACGTATTTTTCTAACTTCAAAATCCGTTTTGGAGGCCTGAGCGGTGTGGCGGGCAGATGAACCGGCTGATTCACTGCCCGCAACAGGCGTCCATTCGCCCTCCACTGTCCAACGGCCGTTTTGGTCAAATGTTTTTTCCCGCTTCTTAAAAGCGTAGCGTCCCGGCTCTGCCGGGTTGGCTTTGCGAAGTGAAGACAACAGGTCAAATATTGACCGTTTTTTCACTTCCGCCCGCTCCACCCATTCCCGCCGCTTTTTCCAGTCACGAGGGATGAATCTGCCTTTGCCTATCTTCGGCGGTTGCGGTGTGCCATCTTTAAGCAATTTGTACACAAAGTGGAAACGGGGCAGGCCGTCCATCAGTTGAGTGTAAAAAAAGCGGTATTCTTCCTGCTCCGTGTCCCGATAGCTGGCCGGAAAGATGTTGGCCCCGATAACCCTCGTGTCATAGGTGGCCTGCCGGACAATGATCTGTTTCTTGCCAAATTCCTCTGCAAATTCTTTGGCATCTTCGCTGGTTATGCCGCCAAAACAGATTTTGTTGCGACAGCCGTTCAGTATGGCCCGCTTTACGGCTCGACCACTCATCTTGCCCGTCTCCACTTCCAACTGGCTCAAGGATTGGCAGGCAAAGATACCGGCCACCCGGTACTCGGCCGCTATGTTCAGAAAACGCTCAATGTCCGGGTTGATATACCGGGAATACTCGTCCACGATGAGAAAGTGGGGGACACGGGTCTTTTCCGTCCCCCCACGCCTGAATGTCCCTGATTGCAAATGCATGATGATGTACTGGCCAAATGCGTCCCCGCTTGAACCCAATTCGCCCAAAGCCGTGTTGACCGCCAAAATGCCACCTTCTTCAAAGTGACGATCTATGTCAAAACTGGATTCTCCCGTCATGATGGAACGCAAATGACGGTTGGCCGTGAGATTCTCCAACTGGGCACGAAGCCCGATCACAAACTGGCGGTATTTGTCTTTCATGGCCCCCAACAGTTCCGCCTTGAAAAACTTGGTCAGATCATCTTCTCCCTGCCGGTTAACCAGTTCGTTCACCTTGTATTCCAACAGCTTCAGATCACGCAAGGTGTTGACCACGTCTCCCAAATCCAGACGGTCACCCTGAAGCCGTTTCAACAGCTTGGTCACGTTGCGGGCCGATACTTCCTGCACGGTGGCGAAAAAGGCTTCCTGTTTGCCAAACAGGCTCTTTAACACCGCCACCGTGGCCTCGGCTACGGTATCTTCATCTCCCACCATCGGGTTGAAACGGTGACTCTCATAGGACGGATCATAACCGGCACTTTCTGCATACCCACGCTTCTGTGCCGGGTCTATATGCACAAAGTCAAGTCCCATTTCCTCACACATCTCCCGTACCATAAACGCCACGTCCCCTTTCGGCTCAATCACCGAAAGGCCCAGTTTCTTACCCTTGGCTTTCTGCACCAATAGATTGTAAATGATTGGTTTCAAAATGGTTGCCGTCTTTCCACAACGAGTGGGACCCACCACCAGCATGTGGGTAAAAGCGTCACTCCCACCCCAGATGATCGGCCTGTCCAAAATCAACACCTCCCAAAAACATTGTCACAAATGGGGCTGGAAGGTATGGGGCTGGCAGGGATGTGGGAGAAGATTCGGCCCTTGCTTAGCAAAGTCAATCACTATTGGAATATGGCGTTCAAATGGAATATGGCGTTCAAAATGGCTTTTGTTCTCTATCGCTTCTCGTCCACTTCTTCTCCCAAAACAAGGTATATCTCATCTTTTTTCTCACTGTCTCCCTCTCCCTTCAGCCATTTCCTGAACCGCTCCCACTTCTCTTCAAATGACTGAGTCCCCTCAACCAGCTTTTCCTTGTCCACATTGCCACGCTTGTATCTAAACGCTGTCACTGCCCGCCAGTAAACAAAGACAAATCCCAATAAGACCATGAACATTAAAATGTAGACCACACGCATGACAATGACCGGGGCCACAAAAAAGTCCCGCTCATTCCAAAAGTGATAAACGCTGGTTCCCAACAAACCGGACACGTAAAAAACAGCCGCCACCATGTGCAGGTACGGCTGTTTCCGCTCATCCACATATTCAAATACTCCCGCTATAACGCTGATCACCAACAGTGTCCACCACACCCACTTCGGCAATAACCATGCACCGCTTACCAACAAAACGGCACTGATTAATGCCAACACCAAATTCGCCTTCCCTAACATCAGTTCACTCCCCTCATGCCCTCCTTCCGTATGGTGTACTCGTACATGTGGATAACAAATTCGATTTCATCGGCCATGATCTCACGCATCATCAGGTATATCTCCCACTGTTCCTCCGGGGTGTATTCCATCAATTGTTCTTTAATATCTGGTATGTTCACTATTTCACAAATGGTCTTCAGGCCCTCAATCAGCATATTCCCAACTCCTTATCCGTGATTTCGATAACCTCAATCCCCCGCATGTCTTTTAAACGCTCTTCAATGTCGTAACTGAACAACTCATGTGTAAACACCATGACTTCCTTGTCGTGCCGCTCCCTTTTCATCCTGTCCAACAACGCCAAATCGTTCATCATCAGATCGGCCACGTATTTTTCAGATTCCCCGCATCGAATGATGTAGGGATACACGCTTTTTAAATGATCATGATTCTCTCTTGCTTCACCATGTTTTGTGATTAAATTCACAAGGTGTTGACTCCCTTGGTAATGCCTTAGATACTGACACGCAAATCCAAACGGCATCAGACAGGCACTCGCCAGTACATGACTGTCCATCATGCCCAAAAATTCATCGTAACTCTTCACGCCTCTAAATAATATCAGGTTCCGACACAAGGGCACTTCCATTGTGTTTTTTTCCGCTTCAAAAAGCACACGCCTTAAAGTGCTTTCCCGTGCTCCACCCTTGATGATGTACACAAAATATTCATTTCCATCACGGTCTATGATGGAACCTTTGTACAAATCTCCCCGATTGGTACGGTACTTCTTCTTCAGTTCCCGTGAGTCGACAAACGTGTATCCACTGTCTTTCAACTCCACATACAGGTCTACAAAATCCAGATAACTGTCCATGTTCTCTTTCTTGATATGCAAATCCTTAGCCTCTATTTCCTCATCACCTATTAACTGATGTTCCCGCAATACCCTTAATCCCCTGTCTGTAATGTAATGCACCGCTTCTATCCTGCTTGCGTCCGATAAATGCCGTGCAATCTTCCTAGACCTTATCCACCCGCTGTTCCTCATGATATATAGCTTGCGATAGGTATACGCTTCATGCTCCCCAAAATACAACCGCCTAATCTGCTCCCCGTTCATTACCCTAAACCTGTATAAATCTCGCAATATCCCCAAATCCCGCTCCGTCACCTGCTTGATTACCTGCATCACTTCTCCCCTTTCACCATGGCTGTCTTGGCTGTGGTTTTTTCCTCCGGCTTTGCTCAGGCTCGACCCAAGGTCTCGCACCGCAAATCCGTCCGTCAAAACCACACTCCCTTCAAACCGAATGACTGCCTCCCAACACAAAACCTTTACCGTAAAATCGGGATGGCTGTCTGTGTTTACTCCGTCTACCTTTACGGTAGCCGTTCGTAAACACACCGTAAAAGAGAACACCTGTTCCGTTTGCACCTTTACCGTAAACCGTTTGGACAGAAACTCGATAAAAAACTGATATAAAAGCGATTGTAGCCCATCTTGTTCATGTCAACTTGACATGAATTCCTTTGTTTGGAGCTTCCGGCAAACCACTCCTTCTGATCCGCTTTAATATAAAAGGCATTTTTCGGTTACTAAAACACCGTTATTTGACATAAACCGCCCATGTCAAGTGGTCAACCCAGAAAATTAGGGGGTTCTTGACATGAAAAAACTCAATTTTAAGCCTTAAAAATCGTGTCAAATAGCACCGTATCAGAACAAAGATTCTTTTAATTTTGGGTTCCTTTTTCTCGGAGACGGATCATCGTCATAGCCGTCATTATCTTTATCGTTTTTACCCAGACTGAGATTCAGCATGTGTTCTTCAAAAGTTGTTTCATTTTCCTGAGTTTCTGCTATGGCAAGAGAACGGTTCCTTAGTTCCATAAGGTAATTGTTAAAAAAATCACCAGAATTACTGACTTCAAGCACATACATCTGCACCTTTTCTTTTTCTCCCCTAAGCCCTATTTCTGTACACGACAAGTAGCACCAATTATCATCGTGAACATAACCTCCCGACCGAAGGTTATCAATAATAAATTTCGTATATCGGTTATCAAGGTCACGAATGATGCGGTTTTTGAAATAATGCAGGATAAAGACATGAACCTGATCAAATACATGTTTTTTAGGAACGTGAAGATTGGCCAGATTAAAGGCATGTTGGTAAACACGCTTTACTTTGTTTCGTATGTTCATTTGTTCATCATAATGAGGCATCATCCCCGGATATTCAACCAACAGAACGGGATAATCAAAATCTTCCTGCCATTCAACCTTGCATGGGATGACTTCTTTAATCTGCTCATAACGTTCTTTTGACTGCACATCCCGGTACAGGAACCATTTCAGACCTTCCAACCAGCGTGTGTAAAGCTCTGTCCTCAACCTCTCAACCTGCTCAATCGCCTTTGGATAGGGCTTGTAAAACATCTCGATTCCTCCTTTGTCCGACACGTTTTTGCTTATATATCAAGGGTTGAACGGAAGTCTGTCCGACAAAATGAACAGATCGAACCGCCCGTTTTACAAGATGAAGACGTTTGTCGGACAGACAACCCGAAAACCATTGATATAAAGCCATTTGTTTGTCCGACAAGTAAAAATCCTTATTCTTCCATTTGTCAGACACATGTCCTGTTTTTGGCTTTATGTCAACGTTTTTGTGTCGGACAATGCTAACCAATGGTTTTGATGTTCTCCTGAGTTCGGGGCAAAGCCGATAAAATCGTTTTGGTGGCAAACTCAAATTCCCTTGCCGCCGTCTGGTCAATGTGAATTACCGGACGGCCGTAACGCATGGCCACCAAGTGAACGGGCAGGTCACTCAACACCAGATCAGCGTTCATTCTCAAACGTTGTTCCTGACCTGACTCCAACACGTTGGGGACAAACCGGTTCAGTACCCTCAACAGACGCTTACCCTGCCATGCTTCCCTGTGCTTTTCGCATATCTTCTGATGGTGTATGTCCATGTCCTCCACATAGACCACCAGCACATTTTCCCAGTGCATGACCATGTTCCAGCGGTCAAAAGGCAGGTCAATCACCCGGTAATGTCCCTGATTGTCCATGTTTTCAAACGTCTCAATATGCAGGTTGGGATAACCCTGTACCTGCCCGTTTTTACCCACTGGCATGTCCAGATATGTCCATAACGTGGTTTCTTCCTGAAAGCTGACCAGTTTGGTCAACGTCCCCTGTTTGCTTAAGGTTGCGGCCAGATTGAGTGCCACATACGTTTTGCCCGTGGTCAAGGGAGACGTGACGATAATGTTGTATCCCTGTGGTTCCTGCTGAGCAAAGCCTGTCATATTGGGGCTGAAGTGAAAGACAGGTTCATTTTTGTTTTTATCAGAGAACGAATGTATTTCTTCTTTAACCGCACGTTCGTCTGACTGAACGGTTTCTGCCGGAGTGTGAATCTGATGTTGGTTTAACCTGTTTTCATCATGCTCATTGGGCTTTTGGGCTTCAGATGGTGTTACCGGGACGGGTTCAAATGACCAAGCTTGCAGAGTGTCCTGTTTCTGTTGTGCCGGTTCCTGTTTATGCAACGGCTGATTTTCTTCTTTTCCAAAGGTAAAAGTCCATGCAGGGGGCTGGACGGAACTGTGGGGCTTTTGGCCGGGTTCCTGTGCCGTTTGATGATCTGTCTTTTTCTGAACCGGGTCTTTTTTCTTTTTCCAACCAAACCATGCCCATTTTGAGTGATTGGTGTCTCTGTCATTTCCCTCATCCGTGTCCTCCACATCCCCTTTTTCCAACCGTTCAATTTTTTCTTCGGCCATGCCCAGTGTAGCCGGAAACTCGATGGCAAAACGGATTTTTTCTTCCGTCACCGGATCAAGAATATAGTCATATACCGAAAGTGGAAGCCATTTTTCCCTGATCTCCTTTGGCTTGGTATGACCAACAAGTACGACTACCCTGACACCGGCTTTCCTTAACTCGTACAAAAGCTGTTCAAAAGGCATGGTTCCCTGTAACAGGGGAGACAAAAAAGCCAGTTGTGGCCGGTTTTTCTTAAGTTGCAACAATACCCCTTCACGATAGGCAACGGGAGGCAGGTTGCCGCCTGCCACCCTCTGGATCATCTGGTCAATCTCCTTTTTTCCCGTGGCAATGATGATGTGCATACAATTCCCCCTCTGCAATCATTTTTTGTTGCTTAAGGTGCGGTGCTGACCAAATCTTCAAGAATCTGTACAATTGTCGGGGCCAGCCAAACCAAGATAAAACCGAAAATAGCCATAATTAGAGTACCGCCTCCGGCTCCCCTCATACGTGACGAACCAAACAACATCCCCACAATCAGTACAATGCCACCTAATCCAAACATCACTAGAAAGATTGGTACGCTGATCTGTTGCAAAAGATAGAAAAACTGCAAGATAACCCCAACCAACCAGTCCGTAAACTGCTCCAATGACATTGGTCTGATCTCAACATTGCGTTCCAACGTATACACCCTCCTTGAAAAATAGATAACCCTGTGCCATCAACACGTTGCTGTCAGTCAGTTGTTCAAATTCCCTTTTGTCTTCCACCCCCTCCACGATAATTGACCTCTTTTCTTCCTGCAAAAACTTCTGACACCACTTTTGCTTAATCTCATCAACATGCACCTTGAATCCCGTCACATCCTGTTGTTTCCAAAAGCTGTATGTCCGTTCGGTCACGTCATCCACCCACACTTCCAGCCCCCTGCTTTTGAACTTCTCAATCAAGGAGGGAATCCGGGCATATGCATTTGGTGGTTTTCCAGAGAGATTCCACTCCACAATTTCAATGCCGCCATCCCAGACAAAGGAAGACTCAGCCAGAAAGGGAAGGCTGTCCAATGTAATGTTGATCAGTTTTGGAAAAAAGGCCTGCATTGAAAGTGCCTTTTCAATGCAGACCCGTTCCCTGTCCCACAAAGCATATACATCAGTCACATCAAAATACCGCCCAACACTCATACCCGTTGGACGGCAAAGATATTCTTCGTATACCGTTTCCCTTTGAGACAAATGGACAACAGGCTCCTTTGCCATCTTAATCTCTGTTTTTACCAACAGATCCCCTCCTTAAAAAATCAGTAGACAAATTGCAAATAAGGCATGGGATCAACCGGTGAACCGTTGATCCGCACTTCAAAGTGCAAATGAGGCCCCGTTGACCTGCCTGTACTGCCAACCGTTCCAATAATCTGACCCCTAAGAACATCATCTCCCACTCTTACTGATGTACTCCAAAGATGGGCATATAATGTTCTCAATCCTGAACCATGCTCAATCACCACGTAATTACCATAACCTCCGCCGCATGATTGATTGCCTTCACGACAATGGCTTACAACCGTGACCACCCTACCGCTTTCCGCCGCCACAACTGGTACATGACGGGGAGCGCCGATGTCCACGCCGTTGTGAAAACTTCTCTGTCCCGTTATGGGATGAACACGAGGGCCGAATGGTGACGTGATCCGGCTGTGACCGGGGACCGGCCACGCAAGCTGACCACTGCCTCCACCAACCGTCATAGTTTGTGATAAACTTAATACTCTGTCAGCATAGGCATAACTTCCGCCCGAATAACGATACAAGGCCTGACGTGGATCTTCATTGATACCCAATACTGACAGATAATAGGCCGCACTATAAATGGCATCAATCGGGTTGAACGGGTCAGCTTTGCCGTCCCCATCCCCGTCAATGCCATAAATGGCCCATGTAGAGGGAAGAAACTGCATTAACCCTTGAGCTAACTCTCCCGTCCGGTTGGGCGGCCCCACCGCATTTGGATTAAATGAAGACTCCACAAAGGCAACCGCTACTAGTATCATCCAGTCCACATTGTATCTTTTCCCCGCATCCTGAAAGGCCTGTATCCATTCCGGCGGAAGATTGGAAAAGTCAATGCCTCCAATGTTGAGATAGTTTGAATAACCGGGCATTCCTATCAGAAAGCCAAAATGTTCATTTCCCGTTCCGGCGGAAAATGCCGTTTCTAAAATCAGCGTCCGGTCATCTTCACTGACCCGATCCATGTCCAGATAACGTTTGATCACATCATCCAGACGTTCGTAACTTTGTTTAAAATCAATGCCGGATACCACTTCCTGTGTAATTGTCACTTTGGTGTTATCCCATTCATACTCAACCGTTTCCCATTCATAGGAATAGAAATATGTTCCCCGAAAGGTGTCGGCAGTGACCAACAACAGAACCTCATCAACAACTGTCTCGGTTTCCACAACCTCTTCCTGTACAATAACCGTCTCACCCGTTTCATCCACTTCTTCCTTTTCAACAATCTTTTTTGTTTCAGTCACAATCGTAATGGTACTGTCCTTGTATTCAAACTTCGGAGCCAGTCTTTCAGCAAGCCTCCTGATATTGTTGTAAGGAAGCTCACCACTTCTTTCCAATTCGGCACTGTACAAGTCAACTGCATAAACAAGACCCCAGTGCAGTTTGTATTTTAATTCTTCGGCATTGTAGCTCTTTACACCCGGAAAAGCACTTTCCGCCGCTTCAAGATACTTTTGTCTCAAAGCCTCATCTTCTTCATTTGCTTCATTTGATCCGGTAAGATCACCCATCGCTACGTTGCCAAAAAATGCGGAAATGTAAAGAATGGGCAAACCTATCAGAATCCCAAATACAATCACCAAAACAACAACAACAATTCTGAGCCGTCTATTCCTCATTCACGTCTCTCTCCATAGTATAGTTGATAATCCGTTTTTCCTGAGACTGTTCACCTTCCGATTTGGAAATAGGCTGAGCAGACGGGGTCACGTTGAATACATTCATGCTTGAAGTGCCAGTTGAAGGTGCATAATGCCTTTGAGACTGTTGCCTTTGAGACTGTATGGTTTGAGACTGTCTGGCAGGTGCATTCACTCTGGACGCTGTATTTGTAATATGAGTCCTTTCACCTTCGGTTCTTAAAACTGAAGAACCAGAAGTTTTATATCCACTGTATGATGAGGCTTTTTGAAATTGAATAACGTTTGAACGCCGGACACCGGAACCAGACCGAATATTGGAAGACATATACGATTGTGGAGACTGATAGTTGTTTTTAAATGGAAGTGAAGCAACTTTTACCGCTCCAGATGACGCTGTTCCAGACGCTGAAGCATATTGGGATGTTCCAGATGTTCCATATGTTGAAACTCTTTGGGACGTTCCAGACGCTGAAACTCTTTGAGCGGTATTTGTATTGATATGACCGCCTAAGACGGTTCCTGAAGAAACTGATTTTCCTCCCATTGCCGAACCCATGCTGATAATCCGGCGTGACTGTGATGGCGTTCCACTCTTGACGGCAGAACCACCAACGGTTGAAAAAGAAGTCCTTCCTCCTGTTGGAACTGATGAAAAAGAAGTCCTTCCTCCTGAAGTGTATCCGTTAGACGTGCTTCCTCTTGCCACTACTGAAGAACTTTTTCCAACAGGCAGGTTGTTTTCACGGCCGCTTGTACGCCACACGGCCATTCCATCGGTCCCTGTTGCTGACAAAGATTGTTTTGTCATGTTCTCCAGCCCTTGCTGAACCCCCTGTTGAACAGGCTGGTTAAAATCTTTTTGCATCTGTCCTGTTTGATGTTCTGGCAGATAACCATATATTTTGGGAGAATTTGTTTCCATCCCATGCAATTCAGACAACGGTGATACACCATCACCAAACGATACCGAACCATCATTACCTGTGGCTGTTAATGAACCGTTGTTACCTGAGGCCGTCAATGGTGTTTTTCCGGCTTTGGCGGCAATATCCATATCGCCCATATTGCCTAAAGAACGTTCATTGCCGATTCCCGTTAAGCGATCCGGGGTTCCGGCAGGCTGGGCGGGAGAGCCGGAAATAGGGCCGGGACTTGAACCTCCACCTCCACCGCCGCCTTTACCAAAGGCCATTTTACCGATACCAACCGTTCTGAACGCACTTTTCAGCATTTGACTGGTGGCCCAAAGGCTGTTACCGGCTTCATCAATTGGATTGCCACGGTCAAACATGTCAAAAAGAGCATAAATGAACCTGCGGAGGAAACGCCCCGCAGGTAACAGGATAAACAATAAAAACAACGCCTGTATAAACGTAAACTGGAACATAATATCCCCCCTACCACCAAAGTCCTCTTAGGATATTTACGATCAAAACAGCACCAATGCTGATAAAAAAACCAAAGGCACTGTACTGCAATCCCTTGATGGCCGAATAGCGCATACTTGGATTCTTGGAACTCACCGCCAGTCTCAGAGCGTTCCACAGCAACACCCCTGCGGCCACAACAGCACTGCTCAAGAATATGAAGGTCATGATCGGTTGCAGAACACTTCCTACAGAGTTAAACATATTACCTGAACCCAAGCTGGCGTTTAGAAAACCGAAATACAACACGATTACCAATGCATGAGCCGTTTGCATGAAAATCTGGGAAGTCAATTCAGCCGCCCAAAGTTTAAAAGCCATACCGTCTTTGTTGCGGGCAAAAGCCCACGCCGCAAAAGGAGCTATGATCACCAAAACCGCAATCATGAACTTGCGGAAAATGTACAGAATAATTAACCACAAACCCATGACAGCCAAAGCAAGATAGATGATCGAATCCAAAAACACACTTTCTGTTAACGACTGATCTGTATTGATGGTGGAAAAAGCGGAAAAGCCCGACTCCAACAGCGGAATATTTCTGGCAAATGAATACAGTCCGTCAACAAAAGCCTTGTTCAGATTGGCCAAAAGAAAGAACAGAAGATGGGCAAGCACGAGCAGGATAGATGCCCCAATATAGGCCATCATTTTGTCCTGCCAGTCAGACCGCTTGAGTGGATTGGTGCTTTCAATCATCATTTTCCATCCGTAAAAACCAATGGAAATGGCGAAAAATATCCAAGCGACCGAACTGAAAGCCAGCCTTAACGGATTGATCACGTTGTTCCATTCCTGAGCCGTAAATATGTTGCCTACAGCATTTTCTCCGTATAAAGCCCCCGAAAAAGGATTGGCCTGCCCGAATACAACATGCTTTATGCTTGTGCCTCCCAACAGATAAGCGGCAAAATCAACCACTGCATTTATCAGGGCGGCCAGCAATCTTTCCAGCATGCCAGACCTTTTCGTTTTTTCCATGACCTCTTGACGCAATTCTTCATCCGGTGAATAGGGAACGTCACCTCTGAACTGCTCAGGAACAGGTTCAACGGCCAATACTGTTACTTGTCCAAGAAAGGAAGCATATAAAAAGACAGACAACATAAGCACAACAAATGTTTTCTTCTTCATGACGTTTTCCTTCCTCCGGGAGTCGTGTTTACAAACTCATGTTCATAAAAAGAAGCATCAATACGAATCGAAAGCAAATTTTTCCCGATCTTCAACAACGCTTCACCGGGATGGGCACTTTCAAGAAACTGCCTTTGCCCATCAGACAAATGGTACTGAGCCTGCACATATTCAATGTCTGTCTCATTCTGTTTGAGCAAAACAGTGGCTGAAGCGTTAGTCAAAACGGCTTTACCCTGCTGTGATCTGGTAAACTCTTCAAAGGATTGAGAAGCCACGCAAAAGCTGGTGTTTCTTTTGCGACAACGTCTGCTCATCTTCTCCAGAAACATGGCCGAATCCTCGTGATACATGTACATCCACGCTTCATCGGCCACCACCAGCTTACGCACATGACGGTTCCGCTTGACAAATTTCTCCCATATCCAGTTTAGAATGACGTGCATGGCCAACGGCTTCATAATCCCCTCTTCAAGATGTGAAATGTCAAAGTCAATGGCCACGGCATCTTTCAGCCGCACACGGCTTTGTCCGTCAAAAAGACCCAACGGGTTTCCCCTGCGATAGGGAAAAAGCAGTGTGGCCAGACGTTGGCCAACTTCCGTCCCCTGTTCCTCCAGCCACTCAACGGCTTCACTGATGGTAGGCATCTCTTTTTTGCGGTAGCCCACATACCCCGGACGGGGATCAGGCTCATAAAGGGAGTTGGGGTCAGATGTAATCTGCCGCTTGCTGTATAAGGACATGATACACCGATCCAGTACGGCGTTTTCTTCCGGTGAAAGACGATAGCCGCCATTATTGGTGAACATGACGTTAAACAGGTTCTTGATGTCCTGCATTTTCTCGTGCAGATTGACTTTTGTGTTCCCGTGTTCGTCTTCCTCTTCCTCAAGGTCAAACGGGTTGATCAGTGCTTCCTGATCCGGTCTGAAATCAACAATGACACCACCAACTTTTTCCGTTAACGCCCGGTACTCACCATCCGGGTCAATAAATACGCTCCGCACACCCCTTAAAGCCGAACGGGCCGCCAAAAGTTTTAACGTGTAGCTTTTCCCCGATCCGCTCATGGCAAAGACATTGATATTGGCATTTGGCATCACCGGAGGCCCGATAAACGGATCAAAGATAACGGGAGCATTGGTGCTGAGGTTCGTGCCCAGATAAACCCCGTTGGGATGTACAAGGTTGGAAGCCGTAAACGGAAAAAGAGCCGTGGTGGCTCCCAAGTTGAAGTTTCTGTATCTGTCCATCTCGTTCTGGTTTAAGGGTAGGGTGCTGATCAACCCCTCTTTCTGCCGCAGAAAATTGCGCCTCAACTGTACGGAACGTCCGCCCAGCGTCTCTTCCAGCAGTTTTGACACCTGATCCAATTCTTCAAGACTGTTGGCGGTAATTGTAATCACAACCGTGACGTAAAACATCTTATCCTCGTTCATGGCCACGGCATCCCTCAAACGCCATGCATCTTCTATACTTCGGGTCAACTCACCCAACCGGTGAATGTTCCCCTGTTTCTCCTGTATCATGCGCTGTGCCTCAAGCTGGGTTATTTTCAAAGTTAACTCCTTTTCCACCTCATAATCGTCTATCGGCATGATATGTGTGGAAATGGCCACATCCCCGATGTTGGCCGCCCCGTCCAGAAAGCCGACAAAAACACTGCTAGGAAAGTGGCTGATACTGTAAGTACGCATAAAAACGCCGGACCCCAGTTGAATGTAGTCCGGTTCAATGACGGCTCCTTCCGGGGCCAGATACTCCTTCAGTGTGGTTTTGCCCTGTTCCAGACTTTTCTTTTGCATCCCGTCAGATTTGTTTTCCTTGATCTTCTTCTTAAACAACATCAAGCATGACCTCCTTTTTCACTTCGTAAAACCGAAAGGCTATGCTAACCCAGCATGACCAGTCGTTTTCTTTCCTCTTTGTCCATTGGCTGTGAAGGTTCAGGTTTGTCAACCATTTCAGGTGGCGGTGGTGCATCCAGCCCCTGTTGAGGCTGTTCTTCCTTTCTGGAAACATACAGGGAAAAATAGTCATGGCGAAAAGCGTCCTGTATCCGCTGGCGTATGGCCCTGTTACCGTGAAAAATGTCATAGAAAACGGCGGCCACTTCCGGTGTATCCAGTACACGCGCATACATGCCCGCCCTTCTTAAACCGGAAAGAATCAGTCCCGCCCGCCTGTCCAGTTCCGCTTTCATCTTCTGTTCGTCATCCATATGCTCAACGCCGAAAACAAGATAATCGTACTTGATCAACACTTCCTGCCTCGTTTTTTCCTCCAGAAACAGGATGTGATCCTGTCCATACTCTTTCATGGATTCCGGTGCTTCATCCAGCACATTTCTCAAGGAATCAACATAATCCCCCAAATCAACCGGCCGTGTAATACTAAGGGGCTGAACCGGAAAGGACAGGGATGACAAAAGACTGCCCAACGCCCCGTCAATCGTCCGCTTTTCGTTTTCTGACAAAAGGTGATAGTGCAAAGAATCCACACCGATAACAGCCTGAATACTGCCGTCCTCACGCCAGATCAGACCGTTTTCAATCTTTTTAAACGGCATCAATTCCTGTATGTCATTTTCAGACCCCTTCCTCTTTTCCTCATTCCTTTCTTCTTCCTGTACCTCTTCTTCCCGTTCGGCCTGCTGAACCAGTTTCTTTTTCATCCGTTTGGAAATCAGCAAAAAAACGGCGACACCAATGAACAATACTGCCAGCAGAATCAGTTCAATAATGGCAATCCCCTCCTAGCGGTAGTATTTTCCATTCCGTTTATACCGAATGTAGGAAATCAATAGTTTGTCCAGTTTCCCATATTCCGGGTGTTCAAAAAAAGCCAGTGCCAAACCAATGACACTGACAGGAATGATCACTGATAATGTAATGGTAAGCAATACGGAAAAGCTGATCCCCACCGGATTGAACAGCACAAACAAAAGGGCTCCCAGATCAATAACAACAATGATGACAAGATAAACAAACTGTCTTAACGACAACGATCCACCTATAACTTTTTCTTCTGAATCAAACTCCTGCGGCACATTATACTGAGGCATCATTTTGTCCCTCCACACGAGTCAATGCCCAGACCAAAGCCCCGACCCAGCCCAGTAAAGTCCAGCCCAGAAGCACATTTAAGGCAATGATGGCCATTTTGTTGTGGTGTTTCCTCACCAAAGCGACGATGGCAGGAACAAAGTAGAGGAAAAATAACAAATAAATCGCCAGTTCCACAAAACATCAACCTCCATTTCATTTTTTGCAGGGGGCATTGCGCCCCCTATTTTTCTATATCGGCAAATGGCGTTTAAACATTCACTAAACGCAACACGACACCCAACAGCAAAGGTACGGCAAAGAAGAAAGCGGCGGCCATGATGTACCATTTCACGGCATCCCACGCTTCGGCCCGTTTGGCCGGGTTTTTGCCGGATGTAGCCGCTACAATGCCATGCCACATTCCCAAACCAACGAGAACGACACCGCCAATAATCCCGATAAAGTTCACAATCCGGCGNCAGAATGACACCGCCAATAATCCCGATAAAGTTCACAATCCGGCGAATGATCTCACCGATGGAACGGTCAAGGTCAATGGCTCTGATGTCAGATGTTCTGCTGGGTATCCTTAATGAAGCATCTGCCGTTTCTGCGGCAAACAAAAAGATCATGACAAAAAGTGTCATGACCGCAATGTGACGTTTGTATTTTAACAGTTTGTGCATAAAATATCCCTCCCGATATTATTGCTTGTTAAAGCAGTTGTGATACTCAAACCGGGACAGAAAACCAACCAGTGCCAGCATCCCCCCCTGCACCAATGGTTCCAGCGGCTCCAGCCATTCTTCAACCAGTTTCTGCTTCCGTTCCGCCTCACCCCCCCTTTCATCTGAAGTGACATACTCCCACCACCTACGTTTACGCTTAGTGGTGGGAGACTTCTGTCGGAGGTAAGTTAAATTAGCAGTTTGTGATATTCAAAATGATCCAGAAAACCAACTAAAATCCGCATCCCTCCTTGGGCATATTCTTCTGAAGGAATCAACCACACCTCATTTAACCGTTCCCAACGTTCCGTTTCATACCCCCCTTCAAGCGCCTGTATGAACGCCTGCCTGTTTTCCTCGATCTGAAGATGTTCGGTCATGTGAATGTAAAAGAACATATGTGTGAAATCAAGCAGAGCCGGATGAAGTTCATAAAACTGGTCAACAGGATGTTTTTCCAAACTGCCAAAGTAACCAGCCAAGCCGTCATAATGCCCTTCCATTCTGGCTATCCGTTCCAGTGTCCAGCCCCAGCCCTTTTTCTGCCTGTGATGTTCCAGCCATGCCAGCATATAAGCGATCTGTACCCCTGCCCATCCCAGATGTTTTGATACAACAATAGGAATTTCTTCTTCCCATTTGGATTTGTCAACATTCTGAAAGACGCTCATAACCTCATCAAAAACATAATCACCAAACATGTTTAAGGCGACAAAGCCGGTCACATATTCCCTAAAACCCGGCCAGCGTCCCATCACTTTATCCGATCTTTGAATAATTTCCTCGTTGAACATCATGTCTTGACCATCACCAATGATACAGATTCTTTCATATTCATTCATATACTCTTCCTGTGTTTTAGGCAGTTTTTCTAGTGCCAACAAAACCAACACCTCCGATGATTATTCAGTCCAAGTCCATTCCAAAAGACTGAAGCAAGGCTTCTGCACTTTCCCTGACTGATGTCTGGCGTTTCATCTCCTGCTCCTGTTGAGACTGTACCTGACTGACCACCACCCCCTCCGAAAGTTTTTTCTCAACATCCAGCAGACGCCCGTTGATGTCGGACAGAATCTGTTCCAAACGCTCAAGCTGTTGGTTGATCTTGTCCTCTTCCATGGCCTTCCTGTAAGCAAATTTCAGCATCCGGCGAATCATTTCGCTACGTCCCGATGAACGCACGCTCTTAAACAGGGCAACCAGTTCCGCATCTTCGTCCGTCAGTCTGAAAGTGATTTTGAGGGACATAACTTTTGTCCCCCTTCGTTACATGGCATTTTCTCTTTTCTCAGCCTGCCAGATGGCACGACCAAGCTTCAGATAGCCCAAGGCATTGGCAAACTGGCTGTCAGCAACAAGTTCCAACTGATGGCTCAGCATCTTCTTAAGATATGGGAAGTATAGCTCCCCTCCACCACCAGCCACAAAGATCATGTCGAGCAAGTCCAGTACATTGTTCCACGACTCCTTAACCCCGTCCGCTATTTTGGTGGACGTATGGACAAGGCTGGACTCAATGGTGTCGTCAAAACGGACGGGCTGGCCACGGTAACGGATCATTCTTGTCCGAATGATACGGTCAATGTATTCCTCAGACAGATCAGACCCGCCTGTTTTCTGTTTGAAAGCCCGCAAAATATCTTTGTGCAGGTTGACTACCCCCTGCACGTCAATCGTGCCGGACAACTCCGGCTTTGGTTTGAACGACCCGTTTTTCTGTATCTCCACGACAATGAAATCTGTTGTTCTGAAGCCAATGTCAATCAGCCCCACCTTGGCTCCTTCTTCCACCAGTTGCGGATAGTTGGGCGCAAGCTGGTCAGAGTACAGGGCACTCATGACGGCTCCTGCTCCCTGTGGAAAGACAATGCACTGTTCCACGCTGATCCGCCTTGTCGCCCTGCCCAATGGCCCGGACACCCATTCCAGTTCAGGATAGACTCCTTCCAAAACACGCTTGACCTCTTTGGCCTGCTGTTTGTAAAAATCAAGCGGCAATCCCGTCACCAGACGCACCACCTGCTGTTCCGGCGGCGTGACCAACTGTATGGCCGCATTCATCATCAGTTTGGTATGTTCATGGCGGTAACGATCCTGTTCAAATATACGCACACTGTTTTTGGATTCCTTTTTGGCCAACTCACCCAAGAAAAACTCCTGCCCGTTCATACGCACGTGACACTCTGAAATATCCTGCCCCGAAGAACCAAAAAGCCCCGCCAGTGAGCGGTCATGACCGGCTCCCACCAGCGAGGGAAACAATACCTTCTTTCCACTTGTCGATACAGCTTTCACATAACCATAACCCAAGTCTACTGATACAATTGTCAATAAAATTACCTCCCCGTTAATTGATGTTTTTGTCTGGCCAATTCGTACATGATGGCCAGTCGGAAATCAAACACATCGCCCAGCTTTTCGTTATTATGGGCGTTGTACCAAACCTCGCCGTCTGTATAGACATGGTCAAAC
Organism: Caldalkalibacillus thermarum; assembly: GCF_014644735.1. Classification (NCBI taxonomy): domain Bacteria; kingdom Bacillati; phylum Bacillota; class Bacilli; order Caryophanales; family Bacillaceae; genus Caldalkalibacillus; species Caldalkalibacillus thermarum. Next base: position 58,360 of record NZ_BMKZ01000014.1, read on the forward strand.
AACCGGCTAAGATCGCACACCTTTGCTATTATGCTTCCCTTTTTGTGGACAATCCCGGCAGTGACTGAATGAATCCCATTATACACCTGACAAACATTGATGTGAGTAAAGTAATATGCCTTATGGTTATCTTTATCGTACTTAAAATCCGTTTTAAAAATATTTAACACCCTATCCTTCAAACTCTGTCTTTTCCAAGGCATCACCCACACACAATCATCGGCAAGATCAACGTTTATTTTCTTCCCTTCTTCCGGATAAACTTTCAAAAAGTCGCCTCGTTCATTGTAATAATGAGATGGAAAAAGATAATTGGGCAGTGTATCCTCAAAGTGTGCGTCTCTGTACAAAATGGTGGTGAGTAAGTCCATTTTCAGGTCTTCTCTCAACACGTCCAGCACAAAGTCAATCAGAACAATTTTGTTTTCTTTTGTCTCTTTTTCCAACCACGAATCCACCAAACCAAATGTCCTCGAATACTCAAAACCCGGATAGGGCAACTTGTGTTTTTCCGGCAGATCAGCGTTCTTTCTGTTCCATTCCAAAATCTTTCTCAGCATTTTTTTCGCCCCTTCCATGCAAATAGTGTTCTAATATTCTAATCAAATTATAGTAGATTCTGCCTTGCATGAGGGGCTCATAATACATCAAGGTGATAATCTCGTGACAGACTCGCATGTATTTTTCTTCCTCAAACGCCTTTCTGATATGAAGCATATGAAAAAGATACCAAGAGTGAATCGCATCCCGTTTTTCGTACACTTTTGCCGGTTTTCTTTTGCGAAGCTCGTCACAAAAAAGAACCAGTGCTTTCTTTGCCCGCCGGTTCTCTTCCTCTCCTTTATCGTTCAACCAACATGCATGGGGGTCAATAATCCGGTATAACTCTATATCCATATGACCTTTCCTCCTTATCTACAGTGAAAACATCCCAGCCATGCGGGAAAACAGACCCAACGTGCCCAGTACGGCCAACAAAACGAACAATATCTGCACCACAAGCGCACTTGCGCCCATGATCATCCCGGCCACACCAAATTTCCTTAATTCCTGATCCTTGCCCAAAAAACCGAAAACAATGGCCATCACAGCCGTTGGCAAGGAAACAAGACCAACGATGGGCAAAATGCTAAAAGATAAGGATAACACCCCCGTTATCCCTGATAACATATTCATTAACCCTTGCCGGGCGGGAGAATCAATGACCAACCTGTATTCCTTATTTTTGTTATCCAAACCGCTTGGTCTACCTCCTTAACCTTGCCTTATTCCACTCGTGCTCCCCCCTTCCTCTAAACCATGTTCATAATAAACGCCGCCACAAACAAAAAGGGCGCAAATGGCATTGACTTTTTACGCATCACAAGCGTGACCAACAACCCTGCAAAACATGCGATCCACAGTATCCAGATGACAGACAGACCAAACGCCGTTCCGATCCCGGCGAGAAGTTTAATATCCCCTCCCCCTACCCAGTTTTGATTGATGAGTGCCATAACTAAAAGGAGGCCCCCTCCAATCAGAGCGCCCCACAATGATTGCAATGGGTCTTTAAGCAATATTAAACCTGTAACGGCAAGTATGACGGGGACAAAGTCAGGGATAATCCGGTAAAACGAATCATAAAGGGCTGCCCAAAATAGAGCAGCCCAAAAAATAATAAAAGCCAATATATCCATTATTTTTTTGCTCCTTTACCATGCCGGTTTTTCTTTGTGTACCTGTTGTTCAGATGTGACGGTTATCATCGGTTGCCAATCACCGCCACCAAATAAACGTGTCACAGGAAAGAACATCGGTACGTGATAACTCACCTTCACAGCGACTTTGTCGTCTTGAATATTTACGTCTACATCACGGTTGGGATCAAACCGCCGTCCTGTCCATGTAACCAGATTGCCTTCCACTTGATCATGTAACGCAGAAATTTGCCAACTGGTTGAGTGATCATGAACCACAATGTTTTCAAATATTTGTTTTTCAACACTTTCCAATCCGTTATTATGCCGAACCGAATAGATGACCGTATAATTCCCCGGTGTTGAAGGCGGTTGCAGTTCATGTGTCCTTCGATAGACTGTACCTGCACCTACAGGCAGACTAATATTAATCTCTTGCCGATGAACAGTATTGCTTCCCTGTTTCCATTCAACGATGATTTTGTGTGTATTGGCTCCCATTGAACGGTTTTCGTTGTTCTGAAAGGCTATAACCACTTGTCTCTTTTCAGTCACTAACCATTCCTTGGGAAAGGTATTCTGATCACTGAAAGATATATTTAACCCTTCCACCACTTCTATGTTCTCAAAAACTTGCATTTTGTCTGCTGTACTTCCGCTCGTTTGCCGTATTAATTTGTATCTTACTTCATAAGTTCCACTCGACAAGTCAGGCACAGATATTGTAAAGTTCTGGTCAACACTCCCTCCAGAGTAAATGGTTTGGGGTAAAGAAAACATTTGGTGATGAACAACTTGACCATTCTTTACCCATTCCACCCTTAATCTCACATCACTGTCCCATACCTGTGCATCCGCAGGATTGGAGAAAGCAATCCGAACAGTTATGTCGGTTTCTTTTGTTACCAAAGAAGGAAACTGATTGTTCTCATTCCAGTTAACTTTAAAGGGAACAAGTTGGGTAATCAAAACTTGACCGTGTCCTTCTCGGACTCCCGTTTCCTCTCCACCATTTTCAACTCCACCAATATAGTTGCTTCCCCCGTATGCCCGGCTAGGGTCATCTCCACAAACAGACCTTCCTCCCCTGTAGCCTCCGCCTCCACCAGCAGTGTCTGAAGGCCATTGATTGTTAGAACCATACCATCCTAAACATCCATCCTGACCATTTGGCCCAGACATGAGATTCGTTCTATTTCCACCGTGATGTGAACTACCAAAGTGGTTTAGAAAACCTCCAGCTCCACCACCTGCAACGATTATTCGATGGTCATAAGTTGTGCCTCCCCGGCGAATATCCGTAGCTCCGCCTCCGCCGGGGCCTCTGCTCCCTGCTCCATATCCGCCTCCATTCCAACCCCCATCATTATATGGTGATCTTCGCCCATACCATCTATCAATATTTTCGAGTGAATCTCCACCCTTACCGCCTACATAGATGTAGAGGGTTTCTCCGGCTTCCAATTCCAATTCACCATAAGCATAGCCACCACGTCCACCTGTATCTTCTCTTGTACCAATGCGTCCCCCTTGCGCTCCCCATACTTCCAGTTTGTATCTTCCTGTTTCTGGGACAACCCATGTTTGAACATTGCCGGTATAATCAAACCGGAATGTTTTGCGTCCTTCATCATCTGTTCCCTCTACTGGCTGAGCATTTGCTGGTTCCATTGCAGAAGTAAATAACAACAAAACAACCAGTATGATGACAATTCCTCTTTTCATCAAAATCAGGCGAGGATACCCCAACTCCTAAGCAATAGCGAAAGTTGGGTAGGGATCGCCCTTCCTCCTTTCAATCATTTCTTGCATCTTTAATTATTCCTGTCACAGGTTCACCAGTACCACCTTGCGAACTTTGACCTTCCTTCCGGCCATCCACTGTCCGGTTATGATCAATGTCAGGCTGTTCTCTTATTTGATCAACCTTGACCGCCACTGTTTTGTTGACCAGCGCATTCAAACGCTGTTCCATTGTTCCATCGGCTGGGATCAGGGGCTGAAGGCCAAGGCTACTCAAATAAAAATAACCTCCTTGTTTGGTCAATACCCCAGTCACATAACCGGATGGAACATTGGATTGTTCCCCATAAGATGTCACGGTATCTGTAGGCAGATGGGCTTCCACTATTTTGGCTGCTTCCTTGACTGCTTGGTTAGCACTGTGTGACGATGCGGCGACTCGTGCTCCATGCCATGCTGCCTCACTCACAACTTGGTGGGCATTATACAACTGATACCCAATAATCCCGCCAAAGATCAAACCAAAAACGACAGGGACGGCAAGCGCATACTGGACAAAATCACCTCTTTCATTCTTCAGGATTGTGGCTAACCGCCTAAGCATCCTGTTCCCCTCTCTTCCGTCAATATTGTCTATAACCAGAAGACGGCTCGATCATATACACACGGGTCTGTGTAACTGTTTGTATCGGTTCTCTTCCCAACAGTTTCCACGCAAAATCAAAGGGCCCCACTCTGACCGAAGCTTGAACAGTAGCCACAGCATAGGAGCCATGGGTATCTGTCGTTTTCTGTATCTGAATATGTTCCAATGTACCAAACATCTTTACCGAACCTTGGAAGGTTTCCTCAGCCTTTTCCCTGGCCAGTTGGATATTCTCCTGTTGAGCGTATATCCGGGACGCTTCCCGTGCCGCTTTTCCGGCCGCATTGGTCACAATCTGCTTCTCAGCGATGTCATAGGTCAAGAACACGATCATGATCAGCAAAGGCAAAATAAGGGCCGCTTCCATCAGCGACCCTTTCCGGTCTAATAATCGAACAATTTGCAAGTTGTTATCACCTCTTTCTACCCAGTAATCTCAACTTTGACCCTAGCTTTGCTTGACTGCTCAATGATGATTCGCCCCATATCATCCACGGGCGGTTCAATCCCCATGATGCGTGACATGGCCTCAAGGATAGGGCCAATCAGATACGTCTTAACTCTTGCACGGGCAGAAAATTGATACTCGTCCACATCACTGTACTCTCCCCGGTTATCCGGCACACCTTCACCTGTCACGGCATCAATCATGCCACTGGCGAAGGGTTCACCATGAAGATCAGCGGTGTATATCGTGACCCTACCTCTGCCATCTGACGTCCAGCCCATGTTGTCCATGTTGCGTTTAAAAGTCCGATAAGCATACTGAAAAGCTGTTCCATGATAATTCACAATCCTGTGATTGTACGTGACAGGGTCTACCCGAATAAGTCTTCCCTCATTGTCATAAATGCGCTCTTCGTAAGTATCAGCGTAGACATCTGCTGCCAATACACCAGCAAGGGCAGCCGCATCCACGGCTGCCTTCAGATCATTGGAAATGGCCCGTATCTGGTTAAACTCAATGATCAGAGCCACCAAAGCCAGCATTATGGGGAAAACATATGCCGCCAACATCAAATAGCCTTTCTTGTCTTTGAATATCTTAATAACCCTCAGCTTGTATCCCTCCCTAATCCTCTTCCGGCGGTGGAGGATTACATGTGAAAGACTCTCTGGCGATCTCAACCCATCCCTTGACCGGAATGGTTGTGGAGTTGGAACTGGTATGCGTATGCCACCTAGTGCTGGCATTGACGGTATACGGGTCACGGGTCTGTCCACTTGCCACCGGCCCTGCTGTTGACCCATACGGCCCCAAATTATATGTGGCACTGTTGCCATCCACTTCAGCCGTAACCGTGATCGGAATGTTGCTGTTATTGGTTACTGTTGAGTTAACCGTATAATTTGCTCCATTCCATTGATACGTCACAGCATGTGTATTTGGCCCATACGCACATCCGGTAGGCTCTCGCCTAACTTCTGTCTCCATCGGCGCATCAGAGTAACTGGGTGACAACGAGATAGTCGCTGGTGCAATGACAAAAGTAAAGGAAGCGTTGTTCACTTTTTTGTTTTCGTGTTCCGGGTCCAGTGTTGCGGTAATAGTCTGGGTATTGGTACTGTCTTTGGACGGTATCCCTGACTCAAAACCATTGATCATTTGCCCGGGAGCCAATCTGCCGGTTTGAATTTCCCGTTTTCCTCTTGCATCCTCTATCTCAATCTTGTAGTCAAAGTCAATGGTGTTCGGGTTTCTCACCGTCCAGTTGGTGCCAAAGGCTGATTCGGTGCTGGCATTATTGGAATTTAGAGTGACTTCCGGTTTAAGAAAGGCAATATACAAGGGAAGCTCCGGATAGTGTTTCCCCACCCCTCGAACAACGATGTAATCGGGATGGATGTTAGGGTGGAGGTTTTCCACCACCCTGATGGTCACTTCATAGCTGGTCATCCCTTCGTGGCGCTTGGCACTGTCAAAGATGATGTCGTTTTTGCCGGGAGAAAGTACCACGTTTTCCTCCCTTTGCACTTCAAATTCCAGCGCTTCCTCATCAGGGCTTAGGGATTTAAGTTCAATGTGTGCCTTCACATCAAAGTAGTTTGGGTTGTTGACGTGCAAGACCACACGATGATCTCCCACAGCTTTTTGGCTGATAGTTGCCGTGGGAGTGTAGAGCGTGTCTCTGACTGTAATGGTTTCTGTTCTGGGCACTTTTTGGCGTATGATTTCCATGCGTGATGTATCCACCCATATCTTGCCATTGGGGGGCTGGGGGTAGAATACCCTCAAACCATCCAGTTCCCCCCAAATGCCCCTGACTGTCCATGTGTTGCCATGACGATCTCGCAGGGTTTCTGTGATGTAACTGTCCGCCACAGCCACAGTTGTCAATAAAAGAATGGCTGCCACAAGGACAGCCAACGTTATCCTGCGTTTCACTCACAACCCTCCTTTACTCAACCAGCCACTGTGTCCGGCGGTAGCGCAACTCAGCACGATTGAGGTCAGCCCAGTAGCCATCCTCAATCCACCGAGGCACTTCTTCCTCAGTGTAGGTGGTAATGGTCGCAAAGCGCAGAAAGTCTTGGGCTTCTATCAGTTCCTCCGGCGGAATTTGCCACGGGTCTTGATCACGGTCGGCAACATCCAGCCGGATAGCCACCGTATGTTTGTCCATATCAATGGTATTCTCTTCGTCCCGGGACATAATTTGGTTTGGCGTAAAAGCAATTAAGGTTGCTTTTGCCTGACCCGGAATGTACTCCAACATCTCCCTTTCAAACATGGGTGACCAGTTGGGTGCTGTTGCCGTGCCCTGATTCTCCATTGCCTTGTTTTCGTCCAGCACTTGCCCCACAGTCACAAAAAGATACACAGGGTCTTTGTCAGGGTTTTCCTCGTCAGTTGGCATACGCCATGTAAAGTCAACCTCTATGGTTTCATCGGGGTCCAAAAATTCTTTTAATACATCAGGTGTTGTGCCGATTGTGTTTGAATCTATCCGTGCATTTCTGGCCACAACATCCTTTACGCCATTGTCCGTTTCAAAAGTATATCTGTCACCAAACAGCATCCCAAGCACACCGCTGGAGTAGACCTGTGGACGCTTGCCACTTCCGGGTTGTGAGCTGACCACATAATACCGGATAACGGTATTGGTGACAGGGAAATCACCGTGATTGGTCAATTCCAGCTTGGCGTGATACTCTTTGCCCGGTAGTGCGTATGAGGATTGCCCGGGTTCCCTGTTTTTCAGGTTTTCATATTCATCCAAACCGACACCCTCTGAAATGTCATTCACCTTGGGGTTAATACCCGTGTCAGTGATCTCGATCTGGATACTTTCCGGCTTCTTGATCTTGTACGGAATGGCCAGCATACTCCTGAAGCCTTCTCCAAAATAGGCATCCACCACATCTTCCAATTGCATGTGTTTGTCATATGCTTCTTTCAGCTTTCTGTCCCAATATGCCTGACGTTGCGGATTGTTTCTTTCATTAGGATGCCATCCGTCCGTTGCAATGTCCAATATCTCTTTGCGAGCCTCATAACTCTTGGGCAGCAGTCTGTTTCCTGTGAGCATTCGTATGCGTCCATGACTATACTCTTGTACATGCAGTGTGTGCATCAAATCCTTGTCTTCATAGTGACTGCCAAGTATTTGGAAAATCTGTTCCCTTGCCTGACTTGCAAGTTCCCGACTTGTAGCGTTCACTGCAAAATTGGTCTCGTAGTTTCGATTAATATCCTGTACAATGCGCCGGAATTGCCGGTACATCATTCGCTCAAATTCGTTTGTTAGTGCCTCACTGACTTCCGGCCAGTTTAAGCGTCCTACCCGTCTGTGATTGAGTGGATTGGCCGCATCTTCATAAAACCGAAGAGCATTCAGTATCGGAACCATCAGAACGTATTCGCCGTTTTTGTAGCTCACTCTCTGGGTGATGGGCTGTGTTTCCCCTGTTGTAAGCCTCAAGTTTTGCCTATCACGCACATACGTAACAGCATTTTCTCCTTCACGTCCCAAGGTAATCCGGCCTGTATCCTCGTCATAGTTGACATAAACGTAAAACAGATAAATGGGAATCGCCATATTAGGCACAGCCCCGGGATTCATCCGGTGCTTGACCCAGTCGTCATGGTTGTAGTCCCTGTTCGGCACCCGTCTGTTCATGCTGCCGAGTGGCGTAAAGTGCAGGTCATCCTCATCTTCCAATATGGTTAGCCTGCCGCTGGCTTCGGCTGAATCTTCCTCGTTCAGCTTGGTCTTGGTTGCGGTGACCGAGTATCCATGCAAGATGACATTGGAGTAGTAGTTGAAGAAATAAGCCAGTTGCTCATTGACAATCGCCATCCGGTCATATTCAACATAAATGGCAAAACGGAGGTCTACGACAAAAAATTCTTCTGATACATCGTTTTCACTTACAACTGAATAGGAGGACAGATAGATTGTGCCGCTTTGGGCACGAAACACACCCTCAACAGCATCAATGCCAGCCCATGCCCTGCCCTGATAGTAAAATGGTTTGGGTCTACGCACCTGTCCCCTCATATTCCGAAGGTCATTGTATAATACGTCTCCTTCAACACCAAATTCCTGCCTTACTTTCTTTTTCCATTCCTCAAACATATCCATAACCAGTTCGCTGGCCTGTTTCACATTGGGCACAGGATTACGATTGGGATGAATGTCAATATTGCCTGTCTGTATAGGGTCACTATCAAATAAACTATCAAGATTTAGGATGAGTTGGGTTCCCTTGGCGGTCACTTCCGTTTTGGCCCTGATTTCTTTCAAATGCAGTGTATAGGTGATGTTTCCTCTGGTGGGTGGGGATTTAAAGTTGAGATTGGGTTGTCTTCCGTACTGATTGCTGTTCAGGTCAAATTGAAACATTGCGGCCGAAGCTGGCTGGTAATGAACAAGTTCAAGAACCGGTGTCACCAACAGCACCAAAACCAGCGAGAACAAAAGCCATTTTTTTCGCATCAATCTCCCCCTCCAAATGCAATACAAAGAGCCGGAAGGAATAATTCCTTCCGGCCCGTCATGCTGGCTGTGTTATTTTACCTTAGTATGTGTCAGTCTTCATAAACGGAGCCTGTCCCTTTTCATAGGTTTTACGCTCCAAGAATTGGGGTGGAATCAGTTTGCTGCCCGGGTTCAAATCTTCTCTAGACATGTATACAACCAGTCCCCCAATTTCAAATGTCAGATCACCGCCATAAATGTTGCGTACCACATAATCTACTGCATGACGGCGGGCTATTTCTCTCTCCCTTAGCGTATAGTCATCATGAGTGTAGGGGAGCCCTCTTTCGTTCCACTCATCGGCCCGGTTTGAATTGTGATCAACAAATACAGGTACTTTTGCATCTTTTATTTCCTGTAGCAGTTCAGGTGTAGCCAATTCTGCAAAGACAGCGTCAAATCGGTCATTGTTAAACCCAGCCCAACCCCTGTTTTTAACCACACTGCCAATGGGGTCATGAATGGTAATTTTAAAGGCATGACGCATACCAACCGGACGTATCACTACCCATTCCAGCTTACCTTCCTCATTAAAGCTGAAACTTTCAAGCATAACAGAGTCCATTCCGCTCCTATATGCACCGTGTCCGCGTGCCTTGTCATATTCACTCACATTTTCCCAACGGTCTTTCTTATACTTTTTGGTAGCCAGACGGTGCATGGCCTCTGCCTCATAGGGGCTGGCCGGGATCGGGCCTTTGTAGTATTCCCACAGCAACTCTTCCACTTCAAATCTCAATCGGTGAAGCTCCTGTGGTGTGGCCTCGCCACGTTCTGCCCGTTCTTTCATCCAATTCATGTGTTCAGTATAGCTCGGAGAAATTCTAGTGTAGTTAAGCCACTGATCATAATGAGGATAGTTCGGGTTATAAGCCGGGTTTTCTCCCACAGGCTGTCCCGGTGTCACAGGCTCTGGTGTCACAGGCTCTTGGGTTCCTTTGTCACGGTTTTTTAACGCAGCAAGGATATGATCAGGCACAGCGTTTTTGCCGCCCAATGCCGTAAATTCAGTGATGTTTTTGCTGATCACCACATCCATGATGGCCTCTGGTACTCTGTCCTGTCTGACCAGCAGGATGGGCTTGTTTTCCTTCGCTGCCAGTACAGACCCGGTCAGCGCATCAGCAAAGTTGGCTCCTGTGGCTACATAGGCAGACGGAATTTCCTTGCGGATGTCCCCTTTGACGATCTCTGCGTTGGTTTCAAAACGGTTTTGACCGCTGATTCGTTTTCTGTCTTTGGGCAAAGCATTGTAAACCTCTTTCCCAACCACTGCCTCTCCGCCAATCACGTTGACATTCTTCACTTTATTCAGCAAAGGCTTCACTTCTTTGGGGATCTCTTGCTTCCGAACCAGCAAAATCGGATTCCCTTGTTGTGCTGCCTGATACGCAACAGCAAGTGCATCCGGGAAGTCCTGTCCACTGGCAATGACGGCAGTTTTGCCTTCATAGCCTACAAGCTGTGCAATTCTGGCAGCCGTATCATAGCGAGTGCTTCCGGCGACACGCACTACTTCAAGTTTCATGTTTTTCAATGTGTTCTCAACCTGTTTGGAAACGGCATTTTCACCACCAAGAATGATCACTTTTTTGGCTTTCAGCCGTTCAATCTCTTTCTTGGTTGCCTCATGCAGTTTGGTTGGGCGTGTCAAAAGAATGGGGGCTCAGCAGCAGTGCCATCAATAACGGATACTGATAAACCCAAAGCAAACACGGTCAATGTCAACAGAAACAAAACAGCTTTGTTTTTCATTATCAAAACCTCCTTGACATATAATTTCTATTAATCAAATTCTACCATGTTTTGCTAGTTTTCGGGAATATGGATGAGCTAGACCTTGTTACCTTAGGCCCAATCGTTCGATCAAAGTCACCTCCAAACCTATATTTCAACTTTGCCACTTCGTACATGATGGCCAGTCGAAAATCAAACACATCACCCAGCTTGCTTCCATCATGGGCGTTGTACCACGCCACCCCGTCCGTGTGGACATGGTCAAACATCCGGCTGAGGTCACACTCTATCGCTTCTATGCTCCCCTTTCTGTGAGCAATTCCGGCACTGACTGAATGGGTCCCGTTATACACTTGGCAAACATTGATGTGAGTGAAGTAATATGCCATATGGTTATCTTTATCGTACTTAAAATCCGTTTTGAAAATGTTTAACACCCAATCCTTTAAACTTTGTCGTCTCCAAGGCATCACCCACACACAGTCATCAGCCAGATCAATCCTGATTTTTCTCTCCTTTCCCTTCGCTGGATAGATTTCCAAACAGTCTCCCTGCTCATTGTAATAATGAGATGGAAAAAGATAATTGGGCAGTGTATCCTCAAAATGTTCCTCCCTGTACAAAATGGTGGTGAGCAAATCCATTTTCAGATCCTGCCTTAACACATCCAGAACAAAGTCAATCAGTATGACTTTGTTCTCTTGTGTCTCGTTTTCCAACCAAGACTCCACCAATCTAAGCGCCCTTGAATATTCAACCCCCGGATAGGGCAACTTTTGTTTTTCCGGCAGATCAGCGTTCTGTCTGTTCCAGTCCAAAATCTTTCTCAGCATGTTTTTCGCCCCTTCCATGCAAGTATGTTTCCAACATCTTAAGCAAATTATAGTAAATTCTGCCTTGTAGAAGGGGCTCATAATGCATCAAGGTGATAATCTCGTGACAGACCCGCATGTATTTCTCTTCCTCAAACGCCTTTCTGATATGAAGCATATGGAAAAGATACCAAGAGTGAATGGCATCCCGTTTTTCATATATTTTCGCTGGCTTCCTTTTGAGAAGCTCATCATAAAACTGATATAAGACTTCCCTTGCTTTCTGGTTTCTTTCCTCTCCCTTGTCATTCCACCAGTTTGCATGGGGCTGCAACAGGTTATACAGCTCCCTGTCCACCGATTTCTCTCCCTTCTTCCATTTCAAGTTTTCAGTCATGGGGAACATGGATAAACTTGACTTTGTTTCCTTCAGCCCACACGTTTACGAACATATCTGGTTCAATGTCATCAAGACTCATATCTTCCCTCAACTCCGTTCCCCACTGATACTTGGTTTCATCGGTAATGACAAATGTCTTTTTAGTGCCGTCATGCAAAACAACCGACAGCTTGTTGTTTTCTATCCCTGTCACGTCTCCCGAATAGGTACGTTCCACATCAAGCGCAAGTGTGTCGGAATTGTGCCATAACCACACACCTGCTATGACACCTACTATAAAAGCAAAGGCCATTCCAATCAGTACAAACTTGTTCAATTTCCTCCCTCCCTAAACCAAGATGGGTCATATTCCACGTTATAGCGCCAAGCCCCTTGCTGGCATCGCTCTGGGAAATGTCCAGTCGCCCTCATCGTCTCACCCTCCCTGACAAAAATGTCAATGACTTTCGGTTCAGGCTCTTCAACCACCTCAAACATATCCAAAACCAGTTCGCTGGCCTGTTTCACATTGGGCACAGGATTACGATTGGGATGAATGTCAATATTGCCTGTCTGTATAGGGTCACTTTCAAATAAATCACCAAGATTTAGGATGAGTTGTGTTCCCTTGGCGGTCACTTCCGTTTTGGCCCCGATGTCTTTCAAATGCAGTGTATAGGTGATGTTTCCTCTGGTGGGTGGGGATTGAAAGTTGAGATTGGGTTGTCTTCCATACTGATTGCTGTTCAGGTCAAATTGAAACATTGCAGCCGAAACTGGCTGGTAATGAACAAGTTCAAGAACCGGTGTCACCAACAGCACCAAAACCAGCGAGAACAAAAGCCATTTTTTTCGCATCAATCTCCCCTCCAAATGCAATACAAAGAGCCGGAAGGAATAATTCCTTCCGGCTCAGTTATGCTAGTTATTTAACTCAACTTTCGCACCTTGAAAAACACGAGAATCCCTTGATTTAACTGGGGAATTTGGTCAAAAAACGCGAAAAACACCCAATCCTTTGGTAAAATGAAGTTGTCTAAACCAACATCTACCAA
>NZ_BMKZ01000015.1 GCF_014644735.1 Caldalkalibacillus thermarum
TTTTGTGTACAATTCATCTGAAGTCCTCCTTGGTATGGTGAGTGATGTGGTTGACACCCCTGCATCATACCAAGAGGGCTTTTTTTGATCAAGTCCCCGGAAAAGCTCCTAACGGGAATGCTCCTTTCACCAAACTTCTTTGATAATAATGGAAGTATGAAGCCGAATGGCAAGAAACCCACTAAATTCCCAACTAGATCCTCAACTTTTCTAAATTAAGTCAACCCCCTAAAATATATTGATATAAATTATAACAACATTTTGGGCAAGGCACAAAAATCAGCATTATAGTTGTGTGAGTCAAGTCATCGTGGGCACCTTTCCAAAATGACTTGAAAAAGTTTTGCCCCTCTCTCGCTTGGTAGCGCTTTCGTTTATCATCCTTTCATTTGCGATTCGTGTTTTTCCTTTAATTTCCTCTTATCAATCCTTTCAATGCCCTCCCTGTCGGACTGCTTTGCATCGGACCCAACAACAAGCGGATCGTCCCGTCTATACACCCTTTCGACTGTCGTTTCACTTCTTGCAACCACTGGCGGATCGTAGTGTTTACAAACGGAAAGTTTTGGCTCGTGTCCCCTTTCAGATTCGTCAAGGGACGTCCTTCCTTGGATTTCATGATTGTTTTTAGCATGGCTCGTACGCCCCGGACACTCCAACTATATCCTCCCCGTTTGGTCCGTTTGGCCATGATGCGCATTTGCGCCTCTGCGCTTCCCATCGGCCTCATTTTGCTCGTGTCTATACCTGCTTTGCGCAATTTGTCCCGGTCATCTCTCAAATGTTCCCGATAATGTTCCAAAAACGCCCGGTACTTTCTCCATTCCTCCCGCCACTCTTCCGCAATCTGCGTTTCCGGAACGGCCGCCAGGGTCTCCAGCAACGTATCGGCATCGAACGAAGCCAATGACTTTCGAATCGCTTTCCATACTTTCGGCAAATGTCCCACATACCGCCTTAGCTCCCGAACGACATGAAACCGGTCCAATGTATAGATGCAACGGGTAAAGTATGAAGTACATTTCCCGATCCAGTCCGCTCCGTCCCCCTTCGCTTTCCCATCCCTCATGCACCACTGCTATACGATTTTCCATCCCGCGGCGTCGCTCTCGTTGCAGTTTGGTATACAGTCCGTCCACTTCCACGAACAATACCCGGACGGGACGCCGTTCCCCTTCCGAAGGTTCTGCACGTTCAGCCTGCACGATGAGTTTGTCCCGACCCTCATATTGCATCATCCGATCCAGCAAAAAGACATGCTTCCCTGTCTTCCGGTCCAGGTACAACCGCCGTTTGAACCGAACTGTGCCAAACAATGTATCGATACTGATCTCCCGTTGGTCTTTGAGGCGAAAACGAGCGGTATCCCGTTGTTCCATGATCCAATCGTCCAGCGCCTCCAAAATCCGGCGCATCCCCTCTGAAAACTGCTCCTGCAATTTCCGAAACAATAAGCCTTCGAGATCTTTTATTGTGGGGATTTTCGTGGTAAGCTTTTGCATAGGGCCTTCTCCTTTCTTGGTGTTGGTTTTTCTCATTTAACACTCTACCAAGGAGAAGAGCCCTTTTTCTATATCCAACGATCATCATTTTAATTCATTTACTCATTCTTCCCTCTGCCCACAAACATTTTACTCTTACCATTATAGTTTAACAAACCTTTACAAAAAAGAGCTGTCCCCACGTCAGTGCATAGTGGGTACAGCCCTTCCACATTATCATAATAGGGTGTAGCCGCAGTCTATTCTCCTTACTCAGCCGCTTGTCTGGCCTGCTCAATCTGTTCAGCGTAACGGTCCAGCGTGCTCTTCACATCCTGACCGTCAATGACAATATCCTGATAAGCATCCAGGATCGCCCGCTCCACTTCAGGCCAATAGGGCACGTTGCCCCGGGGATCAGCATTTTCCAAGGCTTCACTAATCGCTTCAAAATAAGGTTTTTTCCACTCTTCCACTTCACCGTATGCATCGGAACGCACCGGCGGCCAGGCCAAATGGCGGACCAGTTTTTCTTGCACTTCTTTAGACATGAGATACTTAGCAAATTCAATGGCCAGTTCCTTGTTTGGCTCCCTTTCGGGATACCGATCACTTCACCGCCCAGTGCATGGGACATGCCGGCCGGACCGCTCCAACCGCTGTAAGCCTTAATTTCTTCTTTTCCTCCTTGTTCCACAATCACGTTGATGCCAGTGGTGTCCAACAACCTCCAGGGCTACACCCAAGGGAAGAGCTTCCCTTGCGGGGCAGTCTTTTTTTGTCGTTAAAAAATGACAAAAGTCGACATAAACACCCTCTTGACACCACTTGGCCCATGTTGGATATAATTGGCTTATAATGTTAACTTTTTAATTTATATGGTTAACATTTAGAACGCACAGAAACACTGAAAGCAGGATGTCACCATGAAAAAACTCACAGCTTACGATGTAGCCCAAATGGCCCTGCTGGCCAGCATGATTGCTGTCACCGGATCATTTAAACTGCCCACTGGCGTCCCCGGAGCAGAATTTCAGCTTTCGGCACCCTTGGCGGTTGCTATTGCAGCCGTGTTCGGCTTCTGGCGGTACATTACAGCAGGGATCATTGCCAGCTTTATTTTAATGCTGCTCGGTATTCATAACTTCATTAATTTTGAAATTTCAATGGTTTTCCGTCTGGTGGCCGGGGGGTTGGTGGCCATCCTAGGCCCCTCCCTTCCCGTCCTGTTGATGGCCGGCCCCGCCGGAACAGCTGCTGCCCGCTGGGTACTGGCCCTCACCCTGGGCATTGACGCATGGCCCCTCCTTATGGCTGCCCTGACCGGTATGGTGTACACCATGCTGCTTGTCTGGCCCCTCTATAAAACGTTACAGCGGGTCAAAACCATCGTGGAGGCACAATATGGCAAACACAAACACTCCCACTCTGTATAGCATTCGCATGCGTGCAGCCCAAGGGGGCCCCATGAACAGGGTGGCAAACACATTTCCGGGGGTGAAAGGCTGGTCCAGAGCCCAGATGTGAACCAGGCCGTGCTAGAGTTAATGGACAAAGCCAGCAATCACAGCAGAGGTCCGTTTGATTTTCTAAACCTGATTGTTGAAGCGATCCCATGGGAAGCGTTAAAGCTGCTTCCCCCGCTCCCCGTTCAAACGGAACAGGTTGCCTCCGTTGAGGCGGGAAGAGACTTAGCGCTTACTCTGGTGGGCAAGTGCGGTGTGTCTCCGGCAGCCGGCAAGATCGGGTTACAACTGATCCAGTCCATGGGCCATGTGCGGGGGGCGGTCGTGCTCGATGCCCATACAGGGGAACGGCTGGATGACCGGGGAGAAAGGGGAGTCCGCGTCTCCCGCCTCGATTGGCGGCCTGGGAGTTATGAACGCTGGCTAGACCAGCATTCTGGCCTGACCAATCCCAGAACAAAAGAAGCTTTGGCCTTAGCCACCAAAGTAAGCGCCGCTCCAGGTGCCGTGGCTGAGCTGTGCTGGTCCGATGCCCCCGATTACGTGACCGGCTATGTGGCCGCACCTCACTTAGGCTATTGCCGGATTACCAGGCTTAAATCTCCCGGTGAGGAGCATGGCGGGCGAGTCTTCTTTATTCATCGCTCTGTTGACCTGGATGCTTATCTGACTTTCCTGGAACAAACACCCGTTTGGATTGGTTGGGAGGATTGAGAGATGTTTGATCATCAAGCATTGATTGAAAAAAGTAAACAGTATTTGTGGCTGCCTTTTACCCAAATGAAAGATTACGACCAGCATCCGCTGATTATTGCCAGCGGTGAAAGGGTCCGCCTGACTGACACGCAAGGCAATCCTATTATGACGGCTTTTCATCTGTGTGGCTCAATGTGCACGGACACCGCAAAGCAGAACTGGATGAAGCGATCAGAAAGCAGCTTGAGCTCATTGCTCACTCTACTTTGCTGGGCATGATCAATGTCCCTGCCACCCTGCTGGCCGAAAAACTGGTGGACATCACCCCGCCAGGCCTGACGAGAGTCTTCTATTCGGACAGCGGTATGAACACCAACCGGTGCCAAAAGAAATAGAAAACGTTGTTGGGCTCGATTTTTCCATGAATACGCTGTATGTCGATAGCGAGGGTAAGAGAGCCAATTATCCTCGATTCTATCGGCAAGCCTTGGAAAAACTGGCCCGAGCCCAACGGGTGCTGTCACGCCGCAGGAAAGGTTCCAACCGTTGGCACAAACAGCGGCTGAAAGTCGCCCAGTTGCACGAAAAGATTGCCAACCAACGTCAGGACTTTTTGCACAAGACTTCACGACAATTGGCCAACCGGTATGATGCCGTGATGATTGAAGACCTCAACATGAAGGGGATGTCTCAAGCCCTCCATTTCGGTCAAAGCGTCCACGACAACGGCTGGGGCCTGTTCACTACTTTCCTTCAATACAAGTTAGCAGAACAGGGAAAGAAGCTGATCAAAATCGACAAATGGTTCCCCTCATCCAAAACGTGTTCATGTTGTGGTCGAGTGAAGGTGTCTCTATCGCTTTCCGAACGTCTATTTCGTTGTGCATGCGGTTTTGTGGCAGACAGAGACACCAACGCCGCCATCAATATCAAAAAGGAAGGTCTGAAACAGTTAGGGACTGCCTGACTGGATCTCGAACCGTGGGGCACACGGGGATCGCTCGGTCAACTTCCCATCATGAGATGGGATTACCCGAGAAGCCCCCACCTCTAAGCGTTAGCGTAGGTGGTGGGAGTATGTCACAGTCCCTTATCCTTACGTTTACCGTCATCCCAGCCGGGATAGAGAACAGTGCAAGCAGGACTGCTTACAAGCGCTGCATCACGTTTTGAAAGAACACCACCAGCAAGTGGCAGCTCTGATTGTGGAGCCCATGATTCAAGGGGCGGGCGGGATGATCACCATGCCTCCTGGATTTTTGAGCGAAGTGGCCCGCTTGTGCCGTGAATTTGATGTCCTGCTCATTTGTGATGAAGTGGCCACCGGCTTTGGACGCACCGGGCGGATGTTTGCCTGTGAACATGAAGCTGTCCGGCCCGACATTATGACCGTAGCCAAAGGGATTACCGGGTGCAGAGCCCGAGATAGTAGTCGAAGGAAAAAAGCTGTTACTTCTCTCCACTAACAATTATTTAGGCCTGGCGACCCATCCCCGGGTAAAAGCCAAAGCCATCGAAGCAGTCCAACACTTTGGCACAGGCAGCGGTGGTTCCCGTTTGATTACAGGCAATCTCCGCTTGCATGAAGAACTGGAACAAACAATCGCGGCCTGGAAAGGCACTGAGGCGGCCCGGCTGTTCAGCTGCGGTTACTTGGCCAACGTCGGGACCATTTCTGCCCTGGCTGGAAAGGGCGATCTCGTTCTCAGTGACGAGTTGAATCATGCCAGCATGATCGATGGCTGCCGTTTAAGCAAGGCTTCCACCATGGTCTACCGCCATGTGGACATGGACGACCTGCGCCACAAGTTGCGTGACACCCGGGGACAATACCGGCGCACCTTGATTGTAACGGACGGCGTATTCAGCATGGATGGCAACATTGCCCCGCTTCCTGAGCTGGTCTCCCTGGCTGAACAATATGGAGCGTGGCTGATGGTGGATGATGCCCATGGCACCGGCGTGCTGGGAGACACTGGTGCGGGCAGCGTGGAACACTTCGGCTTAAGCGGAAGGGTGCATTTGTCGGTGGGCACCCTGTCCAAAGCCTGTGGGGCAGAGGGCGGTTATGTGGCCGGGTCTCAAACGGTTATCGAATACCTGCTGAACCGGGCTCGCTCTTTCATTTTCCAAACCGCCTTGTCCCCTGGGGTAGTGGCAGCCAGCCTGGAGGCGATCCACATCATTCGTACTGAGCCGGTCCTCCGTCACCAGTTGCTGTCCAATGCCCGCTATCTGCGCGAAGGACTTAAGTCTTATGGCTTCAGGCTGATTGAAGGGGAGACCCCCATTATTGCCGTGTTAATCGGTGAGGCCAAAACCGCTGTCCGGTTCAGCCGAAGACTGGAAGAAGCTGGGGTGTATGCTCCGGCGATCCGGCCACCCACCGTTCCGGAAGGGATGAGCCGCATCCGCTGTACCGTCATGGCCACCCACACCACGGCGCAACTAGACTTTGCTTTGGCTCAGTTTAAACAAGTAGGGCAAGAATTGGGAGTGATCAGCTGATGACAAGAGGGTTCTTTTTTACCGGCACAGACACCGGGGTGGGCAAAACCTTCGTGGCTGCAGCACTTGCCGCTTACCTGAAACAACAGGGGCAGGATGTGGGCGTCTTTAAACCCATGATGAGCGGCATCCAGCGGGAACATCCTCACAGTGACGCTTTTCTGCTTAAAACCATGTCGGGGGATACCAACCCTGTGGAGCAGATTAATCCCTTTCAGTTTGACGAACCCCTCGCACCCTACCTGGCTGCCAAAAGGGCCCAGCGGGAAGTCAGCTTCGTCCAACTGATAGAAGCGTGGCATCAGGTACGTGACAGCCATGCGTTTTTCCTGGTGGAAGGGGCAGGTGGCCTGGCAGTTCCCATGGGTCCCAATTATCTGGTGGCCGATGTGGCCAAACTAATAGATTTGCCCTTGATTGTAGTGGCTCGTCCTAACCTGGGTACCATCAATCACACCCTGCTAACCCTTCATTTTGCTCAAAGCAAAGGGCTTGCTGTGGCTGGCGTGATTTTTAACGGATATGATCCCGAGGCTGGAGACTTAGCCCAAGATACCAACCCATCCCTATTAGAAGAATGGTCAGATGTGCCGGTTTTGGGCATCATTCCCCGTACTGAACACCATTCAGCACAAGCGCTGGCCGCGTTGGTTGCAGAGTGCATTGATGTGGAAGAGCTGTATGCATACTGCTAATACTGTAAAGGAGGCGTGTGGATTGTCAACTTTTTCACAAGCACGGGTTAATGTGTGGGAAGTATATGCTGATAAAGCTTTGCGGGGTGAAGTTTTAACCAAAGATGAAGCGTTTCATATCCTCGGTGCACCAGATGAAGAACTTCTGCCCCTGTTGCAAGCCGCTTACCGGGTCCGTTATCACTACTATGGCAATAAAGTGAAACTCAATATGATCATTAATGCCAAAAGCGGTTTATGTCCTGAGGACTGTGGCTACTGTTCCCAATCCATTGTGTCCAAAGCGCCCATCGAAAAATATCCCTTATTGGATAAAGAAACCCTGATTGAAGGGGCACGGGAAGCGGTAAGACGCAAAGCGGGAACCTATTGTATTGTGGCCAGCGGCCGCGGTGCAACGGACAAGGAGATTGAGCAAGTGGCCGAAGCTGTGAAAACCATCAAGCAGGAAATGCCGCTTAAAATCTGCTGTTGTTTGGGTATTATCTCAGAAGAGCAGGCCCAAAAGCTCCGTGAAGCCGGGGTGGAACGCTACAACCACAACTTAAATACCAGTGCCAGCCATTACAGTCACATCACCACCACGCACACCTACGAAGACCGGGTGCGCACGGTACAGCATGTGAAGCAGGCAGGCATCTCCCCCTGCTCAGGCTGCATCATTGGGATGGGGGAAACCTGGGATGATGTGTATCACCTGGCCCTCAGCCTGAGGGAATTAGATGCAGATTCCATACCTGTCAACTTTTTGCACGCCATTCCGGGGACGCCGCTGGAGAATATGGATGAGTTAAATCCGCGCTACTGTTTGAAAGTACTCGCCCTGTTCCGTTTTATCAACCCTTCTAAAGAGATTCGAATTTCCGGAGGACGGGAAGTCAACCTGCGCTCCCTGCAAGCGCTCGGTCTCTATCCGGCCAATGCCATCTTTGTGGGCGATTATTTAACCACGGAAGGCCAAACAGCCCGGGCTGACCATCAGATGATCGAGGACCTGGGCTTTGAAATCGAGTTAATGCATTATTCTCTAAATATGTCTTCTAATTCTACTTGAAATCCCTTTAGTATTTCTGACTCAACAGTTCCTATTTCTTTCAATATATCCTTTTGTTGATAATGCCCTTTTTCATCTAGGACGTAAATTTGAACTGCGTTTAACATAGGATTGATAATCCAATATTCCTTTACACCGTATTGCATATACAAATTCATTTTAGTCACTAAATCATTTGATTGATTAGATGGACTTAGAATTTCAATAATTAAATCGGGAACTCCAACAAACTTATTTTCTTGTAAGCCTTGCTTATCACAAATGACGGATAAATCAGGCACTAATATTTTAGTTCCCTCTATGCCATCCTTTTTGAGTTCAATGTCATAAGGAGCACTAAATACTTCACAATTGGTGCCTTCTAAAAAATTAAACAATTTTGCTTGTAATCTTCCCGATACTCTTTGATGTTTCGTGGAAGGTGATGGTGTCATCAAAACAATGCCGTCTACGTATTCCAACAAATCGTTTGTTTCCTCTCTCATTTTATAAAATTCTTCGAGACTTATTTTGCTTTTTTGAGGCAAATTCATAGCAACACCACCTTTGCTTACAAGTTTGTTAAGAACATTATACCACGAAACATCTATATATCATTTTTGCTCGTTAGGCCAGTTGGCCTATCACGGTTAACGGTGCCTTTAATTGCCGCTGGAGACGGCCGATCGCCTCTTCTGCCGCTGAAAAAATGACACAAGTGGACGGACCGGCCGATTTCTCAAGATCAAGGGTGGTCCGACCCTTTTGAACTTTCAGTTGAGAAGCGAGTCCGGCACTATTGGCCAGTTCCTGCGCTTCATACAAGATTCCTTTGGAACCAACCGGCAGGATATCATGAACGTCGGGTTGCTGACGCAATATATACAGTTCCTCAATGGACAATATCTGAGGATCATCCAGGCGGACGTCATCATCAGGCGCACTTTTGGGCCAGCCGGCACAAGCCACCCAGTCACCCTGACGTGTAGAGCCCGGAAAAAACCGGGCTTTTTCTGCTTTGCCCAGCACGGTAATACCTACACCAGTTTGTACGGTAGGCACATTCTCCTCTGTACTGCCGGTAAACTGCACGTCCACGTCAAGCCCGGCCTGTTTGGCGTACGCTTTCAATCCTTGGACAATCTCCCTTCCTGCCGGATCCCATTCCACACTGAGCGTGTTGACCACGAGTACAGGGGCAGCACCAGCAGAAATAAGCTCGAACAAAGGCACCCGCAGGGCAAACGCACCGACAACAGCACCGTCTGCCTTTACCTTGTCATGCGGTTTACTGCCAATGCCCCCCACCGAATCACAGGCAACCACCATCACCTCCTGCTCGTTCAGCTCCATGACCGTTAAATCTCTCACTTGGAACATTGTCGAATGTTTGCCCATCCCCACCATGGCTATGCATCCCTCCACACCAAGCGCTGCTCAGATTGTGTTTTTATGTTTTTCTGCTTTATTCTGCCTTCTCCGGATAAAACCCTTTGATCAGTATTTCCAATGCTAAAGGAGCCCGGATGCCTTCGGCAGCAGCCGATAAGGGAACGACGACGAACCGTTCATGCTGGATGGCTGGTACATTGTCCAGCGCTGGATGCCGCAGCAGGAAATCTATTTTTTGTTCAGCCGTCATCTCCCCGTAATCAACAACGACGATGACCTCAGGTGATCGTTCGACTACCTCTTCCCAGTTAACGGACCCCCAATTTTTGTCCAAATCAGCAAAAATGTTTTCTCCCCCAGCTAAGCGAATCAGGGTATTCATATAATTTTGTCCCACGGTAAAAGCCTGATCTTCCCCACTGTCGTAGACAAAGACCCGGATTGGCTCATCCACCTTCCCAATCTGTTCCTGCAAGAGGGCAATATCTGTTTCCATCTGGGCAATCAGCTCCTCAGCCCGCTCTTCCACTCCAAAAATACGGCCGATGTTACGGATATCCTGGTACACATCCTCAATCGTCGGTCCCACGATCGTAGAAGAGTGATGCAAGTAAGCCGTCACACCGAAGGCTTCTAACTCCTCTACGGAACCAACCCCATTTTCACTAAAGGCGCTCTGCCATCCCGCATAAGCAAAATCCGGTTCAACCGAGAGAAACACCTCTTGGGATGGATATCGATCAGCCAGGACAGGGATCTGCTCGTAAGCTTCCTGAAACTGTGGCAAAATCTCATCATCCAAATAGGCGGTGCCCACCATCACCTCTTCCAGTCCCAAAGCCAGCATCACTTCGGTTACATGCTGGTTCAGAGTAACAGCCCTTTGCGGGGGCTTATCAAAGCTGAGTGTGCGTCCGTTATTTTCAATCGTGACCGGCTGGTACCCGCTGGCACCAGCGGGATCAGTCTGCGTCTCCTCACCAGAGGCCTCTCCTTCCGCCACAGTACCGTTCTCTGCCGGTGAGCTGCTGGCCTGTTCAGAGCTGCAGGCAGTCAGCACAAAGACAACTATCATGATAACGATAAGAAGAAGATGGCATTTGGGCAAACGGAACATGTTCTTACCCCTTTCTTCCAGAGCATGTATTTTGGTTTCTTCCAGAGCATGTATTTTGGATTGTTCCCTCACTGGCCAAACCGTTCTGGCTTGTTTGTTTAATATTCAGTCAGGAATCTAGAAGAAAAATAATATGAACCCAAAAGTAATGCTGACCAGTCCCACCCCATAAACCAGACGCCGTTGGAAGAGATCTGATTTGCTTAGTCGCATCGGAAGCGACAAAATCAGGGCAATGACATACATACCTAATACAGACCCAGCACCAAACAGCAGCAGAAAGGACAAACCTTGTCCCACATGTTCAATTTGACTTAACATTAACAGCATCAGAGCGGCACTGCCGGCCAGGCCATGCACCATGCCTGTCAACAGTGAACGATGATAGCCCCGCTTTACTTCCGCTTGCCGTGCAGTAAACTGTCCTTTCCGGGCATCACGGACCGCAGAGATACCCAGATAAATGAGTACCACAGCCACCACCCATTCAAAATAGACGTCATACTGTTCTGAGACGGAAAGATCAAGCAGCAAGACCGCCAGCCCGATGAGCAAAATAGTGATGGTATGGCCAACTCCCCAATAAACGCCGGCAATTCCTGCTTTCCACACATTTTTGTGTCGAGAAGCAATAGTGGAGACTGCAATGACATGGTCGGGATCTAAAGCATGTCTTAAACCAATCACTAATCCAAGCCAAAGTATGGTCCACATGCCAAGTTCCATATTGTTGTCCTCCTTCAATTACTTATGGTTTCTTCCCCTTGTCTCCGTGGGGAAAAACGTAATCACAGGCTTGTTGAATACAGGATGAGGGCGCACTTCGGCCTGCACCTGAAAGACCTCCGCCAAAAGGGATGGGGTGAGGACCTCTTCCGGCGTCCCGTCAGCTACTAGGTGCCCCTCTTTCATCACCAGCAAACGGTCACAATACATGGCGGCCAGATTGAGATCATGCAAGGCGGCCAATACAGTGACTTCCAAGCTTTTGACCAGCTCCAAAATATGCAACTGATGGTGAATGTCTAGATGGTTCGTCGGCTCATCCAAGATCAGATAGTCGGCACCTTGGGCCAAGGCCCGGGCAATCTGCACCCGCTGTTTCTCCCCCCCTGACAAGCCGCTGTAAGGTTCATCCAGCTTATCCTGCAAACCAACCTGTTGTAAGGCCTGTTGCACCATTTCCTCATCAGCGGGAGTATCCGGTTCCAACAAACGCTTATGGGGGAAGCGCCCCATATGGACAATTTCCCGCACTTTGAATTCAAACAGAAGGGGAGCTTCCTGGCTGACAACGGCCATCTTCTTGGCTGTCTCTTTAAGTGGTATACGGCTTAGGGCCTCACCCTCCAATGTGACCAGACCGGCCTGGGGCTTAAGCACACGGTAAATCGTTTTGAGCAGCGTAGATTTGCCGCTTCCGTTTGGTCCTACTAAGCCGACAAACTCTCCTTTGTTGACCGAAGCGGTCACTTGCTGAATAATGGTCTTACCCCCTACCGCTGTCGACAACTCCTCCAGCTTGATCATCCCTGTTCACTTCCCCCAAAGCTATATTGGCGGCTGCGCAAAAGCCAAATGAAAAACGGCCCGCCACACAGTGCAGTGACAATCCCGATCGGCAGCTCTTCCGGAGCCAGGATCATGCGGGCAAACACATCGGCCCAAATCAGAAAGATGGCACCTGCCAAAGCGCTGAAGGGCAACACCAGGCGATGGTCCGCTCCCACCACCAGACGAACCATATGTGGAATCATCAAGCCGACAAAGCCGATTGCTCCGCTGACAGCAACGAGCACTCCAGTGATCAAAGCGGTGACCATAATCAGGATTTTACGAAAACGGTGCACATCCACCCCCAGTGTGGTGGCTGCTTCATCGCCCATTAATAGCGCATTCAGGGTTCTGTACTGGATCAGCAGGTAGAACAAGCCAGCGGCGATGGCCAGAGCAGGAATCGTCAAGTACTCCCACCTGGCCCCAGCCAGGCTGCCCATCATCCAGAACAGGGCGGAGCGGATGGCTTCCTCGCGTGGGGCTGTCATGACGATAAAACTAGTCAGCGCTGAGAGCACCATGGAAATAGCAATGCCGGCCAGAAGCAAGCGGACAATGGAAATGCGGCCGCCTACCTGGGCGATAAAAAACACCAGCATGACAGAGAGCAAGGCCCCGCCAAAGGCAGCCAACGCCAGCGCATATTGGCCCAACAAACCGAATGCCCCGGCTACAATGACAGTTGTTGCGCCCACTGAAGCACCCGAGGAGACTCCCAAAATATACGGGTCAGCCAGGGAATTGCGCACAAGGGCCTGGATCGCAACGCCCACTGTGGCCAAACCGGCGCCAACCAAACAAGCCAAAAGCACCCTGGGTAAGCGGATGTCCCAGACAATATGGCCGTGGGCCGTGCTCCAATCAGCCGTAACCGCTCCCCCAATCCAAGGCAGGTTAGCCAGAATAATCTGCCACACCGTGAGGGGCGGCACAGAGACCGGACCAATCATAACGGCCACTGTCAGGGAGATGACAAAGGTAAGGCCCAACAGAGCCAGTCCTACAACCAGTTTAAACCGCTGTGTTTGATCCCGCTGAAACAAGGGGCGGTTAAAACCTGTTGCCAACGTTATTTTCTTGTTTTGTTCCGTGTTTCCCATTGTTTCAGCCATGCTGCCCACCACCGGATAAGGGAGCCAAAGCTGCAGCATGAAACTCCATACTCTTCGCCAGCCTGTCCCTGATGCGAACCACTTCCCCCACCACGATGACGGCCGGAGAACCGATCCTGCTGTCTTGCACCTGCTGTTCAATTGTCTCCAATGTACCGGTGACTAACTTTTGCCTGGGTGTCGTCGCCCACTGGATCACCGCCACCGGGGTGTCTGGCGCCCTTCCATGGTGAAGCAAAGCATGGCAAATCTCCGACAAACGGTTCATACCCATATAAAACACCAGGGTATCGATTCCTCTGGCCAGCGCAGCCCAGGTCCGTTCACACTCTGCACCATCCTGCCTTCCTTCTGGTGTGCCCGTTTCTTTCGAGTGTGCACAGAAGTCACCTTTTTCCCCGGCATGACCGGTCACCACAGCAAACGAAGAGGCATAGGCCCGGTGCGTGAGGGGGATGCCCGCCGCTGCTGCTGCCCCGGCAGCTGCTGTCACCCCTGGTACAATTTCAAAGGGAACAGCGTGGGCAGCCAGCCATTCAGCCTCTTCCCCCACCCGTCCAAAGACCGAGGGATCGCCTCCCTTTAAGCGGGTGACCACTTTGCCTTCCCGTGCCTTCTCCACCAGCAATTGATTGATCCGTTCCTGGCGCAACGTGTGTTGCCGGGGAGACTTGCCGCAAAAAATCAGCTCTGCTTGGGGAGAGGCATAAGCTAAGAGCTCAGGGCTGGCCAAGCGGTCGTAGATGATCACGTCAGCCTCTTGAATGCATTCCAACCCCCGCACGGTAATAAGCTTGGGGTGGCCAGGTCCTGCTCCGACAAGATATACTTTGCCCGTTCCCATCTGCTCACTCCTTCCTGATCACTTTAAATCTCATCCTCGCTTTGCTGCTGCCCAGATTGCTTCAGAGCAGGGTCAGAGTCACCATCTTGTCCGGCTTCCCTCTCCACTTCTGCTGTAGCACTTCCGGCACCACGACCGGCAGGACTTCCGGCCGCTGTACTTAACAGGCGGCGGTAACGTGCTGACCGTTCTTTCTGTTTACCCTCTCTGGTTAAGCGCAGAAAAACAGGATCCAAAAGGGCAGCAAACAACCTTTGCCTCTGTTTTTGATCCGGCACATGCTGCAATATCTCCAAGCGGCACTGGGCCAGAAAATCGACATAGTCGGCATAGACCTCATCATAGCGTTCAGCCAATTCTGCAGTAATCTGCTTGGCCAATCCCGGACTGGCACCCGAAGTGGAGACACTGATGGAGAGCTTTCCCTGCCGCAATGTCGTAGGAACAACAAAATCACTTAAGTCAGGGCGGTCCACGATATTGATCCACTGGTACGGTTCCAAGGCGTTGTAAACCGCTAAGTTCACCTGGGGATCATTGGTGGCGGCTATCACCAACCGGGCCCCCCGTATATCCCCAGGTTCAAACCGCTTGTCCAGCCACCTGATTTTCCCGTGCCCGGCCCATTCTTGAAGACGAGGGGCCAGATCCGGGCTGACCACCGTCACTTGAGCCCCAGCCTCCAACAGCTTGCCCACTTTCCTGGCCGCTACCGTCCCGCCCCCAACCACCACAACGGGCAGCCCTGCAATGTTTAAAATGACGGGATATCCCGGTTGACTCACCGTTCTCCCCCTTCCGTCACGCCAGCTTCCTGAAAGGTGGCCATTTCCCCGATCATGCGGCAGGCTGCTTCAACAAGGGGGAACGCCACAGCCGCTCCGCTCCCTTCGCCCAGCCGCATGCCTAAATCGAGTAACGGCTCTTTGTCCAATAAGCTGAGGGCAACCTGATGTCCCGGTTCTTGGGAACGATGGCCGGCCAACAGGACATCACTGACACGGGGACACAATTTGACCGCTAACAGGGCAGCTACTGTACAGATAAACCCGTCCGCAATCACGGGGATGCGGTGCTTGGCTGCAGCCAGCATGGCGCTCGATGCGGTGGTGTTGCCAATCCCCATTTCACCTACAATCAGACTTTTAATCCCGCGTTTAATCAGCGCCTCGGCCCGCTCAATGCCCGCTTCAATTGCAGCCACCGCTTCCTCCTGGGACATCGCTGGTTCCTTTAAAAAATTGGCTGTGCCATAACGCACTTTGCGCGAAACCAATCCTGAAGCCTCAAGAGGCTGGGCCACGCCCACATCCACCACTTCAAGCAAAGCACCAATCTGGCGGGCAAATACATTAATAGCGGCTCCCCCTTGCAGAAAGTTACGGACCATTTGTGCCGTCACTTCCTGCGGATAGGCGGACACCCCTTCTTCAGCAACCCCGTGGTCAGCAGCGAAGACAATGATTCCCGGCGGAGACACCCGGGGCTTCACCTGGCCAGTGATGGTGGCCAGCTGCACAGCAATGGCTTCCAGCCGGCCCAGACTGCCCTTAGGCTTTGTTAATGTGTCCAGATAACGGGCTGCCTCCTGACCCACCTGGTGGTCAACGGACGGTATGCTCAGGCAGTAGTGATTCAGGCTTGCTTGCATTGTCCGTTTCTCCTTGTGTGATAGCTTTGCATCAACGCTTCTATCCGTTCCACCTGCACATGTTTTTTAACTTCGTCAGCGAGCACATCAAAGGCTTGTTCACGCAGGCTCAAGTAGGAGACACGCTCGCTGAGCGGTGCCCATCCTTTTTTGAGCCGCAAATGGTCTAACAAGGCCCAGCGGAAGGCATCATTATGGAAAATGCCATGAAAATAGGTTCCCATCACCGCACCGTCAGCTGTGATGAGGCCGTCCGTCCATGGGGCACTTCTGCAGGGGACAGCTTGTGCTGAGATCACCTTTTGACCTTCCCCATCCTTCCCGGTGCAGCCACTCCTGTGCTCCACTTGAATCAAGGGTGAAACATGTCCCTGTTGGGCAAACACCTGGGACTGGCCCATGTGAATCTCATAGCCGCTGACCGCAAACGTTTGCCTGCCAAAGGTTAACCGCCCCCTTGAGCGGACGGTGGTTTTGGTCCGGGTCAGGCGGGTGACAAGGGGTAAGAGGCCCAAACCTTCCGCTTCTTGCAGGTCAGTCTCCACGTGATCGGGATCGGCAATGGAGCGGCCCAGTATCTGGTACCCGCCGCAAATGCCAAACACCACACTTTTTCCCTCGCCGACCAGTTGCTTGATCCTGTTGGCCAGACCTGACTTTTTGACAAAAAGTAAATCTTCAATGGTGTTTTTGCTGCCAGGCAAAATGATCAAATCCGGTTGCCCCAGCTCCCGGGCCGCCGTCACATACCGAACCTGGCAGTCTGTTTCCGCCATGAACGGATCCAGGTCTGTAAAATTGCTGATCATGGGCAGCTTGACTACCGCAATATCCAAAACGTTGTCCTGCTTGTGGTCCGGTTTAAAACGACTGAGCACCACCGAATCCTCTGCCTCAATCCATAACCCGTGAATATACGGCAGCACCCCCAGCACCGGCTTGCCCGTATAGCCTTCAAACCAGTCCAGTCCCGGCTTGAGCAAGCTGAGATCGCCCCGGAACTTATTAATAATCACCCCGATGACCCGTTCCCGGTCTTCCGGTTCCAAAAGTTGGAGGGTCCCGACCAGATTGGCAAACACCCCGCCACGCTCAATGTCAGCCACTAAAATCACTGGCGCATCGGCCATCCTGGCCACCCGCATATTGACCAGCTCCCGGTCATTCAGGTTAATTTCAGCCGGGCTTCCTGCTCC
The DNA here is from genome assembly GCF_014644735.1 of Caldalkalibacillus thermarum. Classification (NCBI taxonomy): domain Bacteria; kingdom Bacillati; phylum Bacillota; class Bacilli; order Caryophanales; family Bacillaceae; genus Caldalkalibacillus; species Caldalkalibacillus thermarum. The sequence continues at coordinate 16,749 of NZ_BMKZ01000015.1, forward strand.
TTCAATGACAATGCGCTCATACTGCCGGGCCAGCCGGGCATACGCTTCTTGGATCACGGCCAGGCCCTGTTCAAAAAACGAGGTGCGATACTCCCCCGCCTTCATATTCTTGAACGGCCGGCCATGGACCACGATCTGAGCTTCCGCTTCCCTGGAAGGCTTGATTAGAATGGGATTCATGTCGGTGGTGGCAGTCACCCCCGCCGCCTCTGCCTGCACCCCCTGGGCACGCCCAATTTCCTTGCCGTCCACGGTGACATAAGAATTGAGGGCCATGTTTTGGGATTTAAAGGGAGCCGTCCGGTACCCCTGCCGGGCAAACAGGCGGCAGAAGGCCGTGACCAGGACGCTTTTGCCCACATCAGAACCCGTCCCCTGAAACATCAAAGGCAGGGCCGTGCCGCGGGAAACGTTTTTTGAACGGCTAGCCATGGTTTTGCCACTCCAGACAAGCCTGGATCCAGCGCTCCACCAAATCTGGAGCTGAAGCAAAGTGCAGATGGGTATACCCGGCAATCAGCCCCTTGTACTGAACCCCTTCTGCCTTCGTCCCCCTCAATCCGGATGTGCGATAAGCCGCCGGAAAGTCTCCTTGCGGTTCATAAACGGAGTAATGAAACTCGTGCCCCTTGGCTGTGGCGCCAGCTGGAAGCAGGTAATTGCCTTCCTCTCCCTTAACCTCCCTGTATCCTAAAGCAGCCAGCTTGTCCTGCATTTTCACCTTGCCCGGGATGATGCCCACCATGTCATGGACTTCCCCCTCGGTGGTTTCAATGGCCTCCGTCAAGTACATAAACCCGCCGCATTCGGCCAGGGCGGGAATGCCCCTTTCAATCGCCTCCTTAACGGATGCTTTGGCCTGTGTTTGCCCGGCCAGCTCCGCGGCAAACTCTTCCGGAAACCCTCCTCCGATATATAAACCGGCACTGCCAGCGGGTACCGGCTCTCCCGCCAAGGGAGAGAAAAAGGCCAGCTTTGCTCCATAAGCCTCCAGCAATTCCAGATTTTCGGGATAATAGAAGTTAAACGCCGCATCCCGGGCTACAGCGATTTGAACCTGCGCCTTTCGCTTCGGTTGAAACAAGCTTGCATCTGCACCAATCAGGGGTTCAGCATCAGCCAAGGCCAGCACCTGCTCCAGATCAACAGTCCGGGACACCCACCCGGCCAGCTGGTCAAAAAAGGCGTCCAGCTCGCCCCGCTCAATGGCCGGCACTAAGCCTAAGTGCCTTTCCGGAATGTGCAAGTCACTGTTCCGCTCCAGATAGCCGGTCACCGGAATGCCACATTCTTGCTCAATGGCTTTTTTCACCAGACGGAAATGGCCAATACTTCCCACTTTGTTAGCCACAACTCCCGCAATGTTGACCGCAGGTTCCAAAGCCTGAAAACCTTTTACAATGGCTGCCGCGCTGCGGGCCATACTGTGACAATTGACCACCAAAAGCACCGGACTTTCCGTAATCAAACTGATCTCCGCCGTACTGCCCCGGTTATTCAACGGGCTTTTGCCATCATAAAAGCCCATGACACCTTCAATAATAGAGATGTCGGCTCCTTCACTTCCCCTGTTCAGAATGGCCTTGACGACCGCTTCGTTAAACATCCAGCTGTCCAGGTTGCGGGAGGGACGTCCCGTCACAGCGGTGTGGTAGGTGGGGTCAATATAGTCCGGGCCACACTTAAACCCTTGGACGGTATATCCTTTTTTTCTCAACGCCGCCATCAAGCCCAGGGTCAAAGTGGTTTTGCCCACCCCGCTGCCTGTTCCGGCAATGACGATTCTCTTTTCTGTCACCTCTGATCCTCCTATCTTCCTATCCGGCTCTTATCTTCACTTCAGGAATGGCGGAGACGGCCAACGGAGATGGTCACATTGCCCGATTTTTTCTTCACCAGATCCAACTGGTTGACACCAGTGTACACTTTGACCGCCGGTTCACTGACGCCATATGCTCCGGTGTACTTGTACACCGCCTCTGAAGGTTGTTCAATAGGAACTGAGTTCAATGTCTGCGGACTGTAGGTGACAAACTCCCAGCCGTATTTTTCCACAACCGCTAAGAGCCCCGGCTCATCCTTTTTTAAATCGATGGTGCATAAGGCTTTCACACTTTTAATGGAAAACTTCAATTCTGCCAGCGTTTCCTTAATGACAGATTCGATTTCTTCCGCGCTGGTCCCTCTGTTACACCCCACGCCTAAGACGATCACTTTGGGCCGGTACAACACCCCGTTCTCCAAAATGACCTCTTCATCCGGGCTGAGCATACGGTGTGTCACCACCAGGGCCGCTTGCGGGTTCATGTCCAAGGCTTCGCTGATGGAATCAAACACGTGAATGTTGGACGGCAAAGGACGTTCATACGTCCACCAGTTCCGCTCCCCTGATTCTTGCACCACCGCCACCTGCTCTTCATTCACCACCGCTGCGCTGACCGGCGTCAGCTTCTCGGGCGATTCCCATTCCCAGCCAAACTGGCGCCCAAACAGATCCACAGCAATGGTTTGTTGCACATCGGACGCGGTGGTCACCACCGGGGTCGCTCCCAGACAAGACGCCACCTCCCGGGTCAGGGCGTTGGCTCCCCCCAGATGCCCGGAAAGCACACTGATGGCAAACTGGCCTTTATCATCGACAACAACAACCGCCGGGTCCGTTTTTTTGTCCTTCAATAGTGGCGCAATCATCCGCACCACGGCGCCCAGGGAAATGATTAATACTAGGCCTCTGTAGGTTTGGAATAAAGCGGGCAAGAGCAGGCGGACACTGCCGTCAAACAGCTGGATGCCTTTTTCCCCTTCGTCCCCCTGTTCAAATTTGGACATGTAATACACATCGGTTTGGGGCATGAGCTTGCCCAGTTCTCTGGCCATGCCCACGCCGTGCTTGGTAATGGCCACGACAGCAAAAACCCCTTTGGCCATGATATTGGGGTCTCTGCCTTCTTTAAGCTGAATCACCGTCTGCCCGTTCATCACTGTTTCACCCCCTGACGGTATCCGTGTGTAAAGGCGGGATCGTACAGCTTGGACCGGTAAGCGGCCAGTCTCTCGTGATCAGGCTCTAAAGCCCAGCCTGCTAAAATCATGGCCTGAGAACGAACCCCGGCCCGGCGCATTGCTTCCGGCAAATCTCGCAAGTTGGTGCGTATCACTTTTTGGTCGGGCCAGCTGGCTTTGTACACCACAGCGACCGGTGTCTCATCACGCCAGCCCGCCTCCTTTAACTCTTGAACCACCTTTTTTGCTAATGTGGCACTGAGAAAGAGCGCCAGGGTGCAGTGATGACGGGCCAAATCCTTTAATTTCTCCCGCTCGGGCATGGGCGTCCGGCCTTCTGTCCGGGTCAAAATGACCGTTTGGGTCAGTTCAGGGATGGTCAGCTCTGCCCCTAACGCTGCGGCTGCCGCAAATACCGAGCTGACTCCGGGAATGATTTCATAGGGAATGCCGTTCTGTTTCAAGCGGATGATCTGCTCCATGACCGCTCCGAACACGGCAGGATCCCCGGTGTGGATGCGGGCCACGACTTTCCCCTGCCGTACAGCGTCAATCATCATAGCCATCATCTCTTCCAAGGTTAGACCAGCGCTTTTAATCACTTCCGCTTCCGGTTTGGCCTCGGCTATCAAGCGCTCACTCACCAGAGAGTCGGTATACATGACCACATCGGCACGGCGTAAAATGTTTAAGCCTTTAACCGTAATCAGTTCCGGATCTCCAGGCCCGGCGCCAATAATGTACACTTTCACCTTTTTCTCACCACCATGAGCGTTAAATACTCCAGTTCCAGCCCGTCTAATCTGTCCACATCCCAAATGACCTCTTCGTCTGAGGTCACTTTGGTCACCACGGAAGCATTGCGGCGCAGGTCAAGTTCATCCAGCACAGACAAGAGCAAATCCAGTACCTTGGCCACTTTCAAGAAAACCACACAATCGTTCTCCTCCAGCACCTTGCGCATTGCTTCCCGGTCATGTGTGGCAGGGACGATGGCCACCCGCTCATCCCCATCGGCCAAATCGATCCCCAATCGCGCGGCGGCGCCATTGATGGAGGAGATGCCAGGCACCGCTTGGATCTTCACTTCAGGATACTGTTCTTGCATCACCCGTTTCATATGAATAAACGTGCTGTACAGCAGGGGATCCCCTTCGGTGACAAAAGCCACATCTTGCCCCCGCCGGAGATATTCCCACAGGGTGGCTGTAGTGTTGTTCCACTCCCGTTCCAGGATGTTTTGGTCTTTGGTCATGGGAAAGACCAGGCCCACCTGCTCCTTTTCCCCAGCTGGAATGAACGCTTCAGCAATCCGGTGGGCGTAGCTTTTGCTTCCTTTTCTTTTTTTGGGATAGGCAATCACGGGCACCTGCTGCAAAATGCGAAAAGCTTTAACGGTAATCAGTTCCGGATCGCCCGGTCCCACTCCGACACCATACAACGTCCCTACCTTGTTCATGTCTTGTCGCTCCCTTCCCTGTAAGCCCGGAGAATAAACACTGGATTAAGGGCTTCAAAGCGGTTCATGTTAAGGATCGGTTTGCTCCTGGACACTTGCACCTGTGTCACCTGGGTGGCAAACCCCAGTGCTTTAAAGACAGACAAGGCTTGGGACAAGGTTTCAATGGTGGCGGCATTCAACACGATCGTTCCGTCAGGTTTGAGCCGGCTGGCACAGGTGTTCAGCAAAACGTCCAAATTGCCCCCTGTTCCCCCGATGAAAATGGCGTCGGGATCGGGAAAATCCTCTAACCCTTCGGGTGCCTTGCCATGTTTTAAAACAAAATCGGTCCGGAAGGTCAACATGTTGCGCCGGCACAGTTCCAGATCGCCTTCATTTTTTTCAATGGCATAGACGGCACCTTCACGGGCCAGCCGAGCTGCCTCAATGGCCACGGATCCCGTGCAGGTGCCAATGTCCCACACCACACTGTCCGTTCTTAAAGCTAACTGGGCTAAGCTGAGCACACGCACTTCCTTCTTTGTAATCAGGCCTTTATCGGGTTTGCGCTGGGCAAAAGCTTCATCATCGATGCCCAGCGGCCATTGGGGCGAAGAACCTGACCGCTTTAAAACCACAACATTAAGAGGAGAAAACGTTTGCTCCATCATCTCGTCCAATGTGTACCAGCCTGTGCGTTCTTCTTCTCCACCTAAGTTTTCGGCGACAAACGCTTTGTACTCGGTCATGCCAAACTTTTTGAGATAGGCGCCAATCGCCCGCGGACTGTTGGTCTCATCCGTCAGCAACACCACTTTGTGGCGTCCGTCAATCCGCTGGGCCAGACCGGTCAGCGGACGGCCGTGCACACTGTGGATATAAGCATCTTGCCAGCTTTCACCCATACGTGCAAAAGCCAGTTGCAACGAGCTGAGGTTGGGATACACTTCAACGGGCATGTGTTTGGCCAGATAGCCCCCAATGCCGTAGAACAATGGATCTCCAGAGGCTAATACCACCGTGGGACGGGTTTCTTCCTTCAAGCGCTGGACCACGTCTTTCAACCCGCCGGCAATCTCCACTTTTTCTCCTTGGTAATCTGGAAAAAACGCTAAATGCCGCTTTCCCCCAACCAGGACCTGACTCTCTTCAATCCAGCGTTCATATTGGGGAAGCAAACTCCGCCTGCCGTCATCCCCAATGCCGATCACCTTAATGGCACCTGTCATTGATAACCGCCCTTCCTAGCAAAACACCTTTAAAGGTAAAAATGACCGTTTCCAACTCAATCCCTCCGTCAACCTCTTTTAATCCGGCACGGCAACAAGCCTGGCACAGCTTTTCAAAAAAGCGGGAGTACCCAAGTTCATGCATCAGATTGCCCACTTCGGCAGCTGTATTAGCCTGTCGCACAGTTTCAACCACCTCTGCCGGGGCCCCGCTTTCTTCCGCCAGTTCAGCTAAAAAATTGAAGTCAACCGGAGCACTCTTGGAATGGACCATCATCACGCCCTGGGCGGCTTTGGAAAATTTACCCATCATTCCGGCCAGGGAGACGCGCCCAATCCCTTGCCGTTTGCATTGCTTAAGGGCAAAACCGACAAAGTCCCCCATTTCGATAAACGCCTCCTCAGGCAGATCAGGATATAACCCCATGGCGTGTTTTTCACTGCGCCCTCCCGTGGTTAACACCAAGTGATCACATCCGTTGGTGCGGGCTACTTTGATGGCCTGGGCCACACTGGCTTTGTATGCGGCGGTGGAAAAGGGAACCACAATGCCCCGCGTCCCTAAAATGGAGATGCCGCCGATGATCCCCAGGCGGGGATTTAAAGTTTTTTCCGCGATTTTTTCCCCTTCGGGAACCGAAATCACCACTTTGACTCCCCGGGAAACGCCGTGTTGCTCCAACACCTCCCGCACCGTGTCCATGATCATTTTGCGGGGCACCGGATTAATCGCCGCCTCCCCCACTGGAACAGGCAAGCCTGGTTTGGTGACTCTGCCCACACCTTGACCGCCGTCCAGCACAATCCCCGGCTCAGCCAGCCAGCTGACTGTGGCCTCAATCAGGGCCCCATGCGTCACATCCGGATCATCCCCGGCATCTTTAATCGTTCCGGCCGTCGCCTGCTGGGGCGAAAAGTGGCAGTGGGCCATCTGAAAGGTGGTCTCTTGGCCGATGGGCAGCCGAATCGTCGCTTCCTGTTGATATTGTTGGGTCAACAAAGCGGTTAAAGCGGCCTTGGCCGCTGCCGTGGCACACGCTCCGGTGGTGTAGCCGCAGCGCATCTTTTTTTCTTGAGCGCCGTTTTCCTGTTTGTCGCTTTCTTGTCCTTTGGTTGCCGGGGCCAAGTTACTCAACCACCTGTCCGGCCAAGAGGGACAGGGCATTCACAGCGGCCACTGTGACCGTGCTGCCACCCTTGCGGCCAATATTGGTGATGTAGGGAATGTCCAGTTTGGCCAGCTCGGCTTTAGACTCCGCTGCAGACACAAACCCGACAGGCAGGCCAACAATGAGTCCCGGTTTGGCTTCTCCCGCCTTAACCAGCCGTATTAATTCCAACAGCGCCGTGGGCGCATTGCCGATGGCAAAGATGCCGCCTTCTGCTTCTTTCACCGCTTTGCGCATGGCCATGATGGCCCGGGTGACATTATGCCGTTTGGCTTCTTCAGCCACATCGGGATCGGAAATATAGACATGGACGCTGCTGCCGTATTTCTCCAAACGGGGCTTATTAATCCCCACTTGAACCATCTGCACATCGGCCACCACCGGCCGGCCCTGGCGGATGGCGCGCACCCCGGCTTCCACTGCCTGAGGATGAAAGACGAGGCTTTTGCCCAGCTCAAAATCGGCTGAGGCATGGACAATGCGCTGTACAACGGCGAATTCGGCTTCTGAATAGTCATGGTCCCCAAACTCTTCCCTGATGATCTCAAAACTTTTACTTTCAATTTCCTGTGGTTGTATGGTGACCGGTTTAAAGCCGCTTGAAAATTCCACGTTCCTCCAACCTCCTATATGTTTTTACCAGCTCAAAATACGAAGCACGGGAACAAATTCATTTGCCGTCAACTGATCAACGTTTATACCTCAACAGGCTGGACATCTAACTGTTTCAGGTGCTGCAAAACTTCCCCGTAGGTGTGATAGCACACTCCATAGTCCACTTTGGGGCGTTTGATCATAATCACCTCTATCCCTTTTTCAAGGGCAGCCTCCACCTTTTCATCCACCGCTCCCGCCTTGCCGCTTTCCTTGGTGACCATCACATTGACGTCATAATGGTCATACAAGGCTAGGTTTAACGCTTTGGAAAAGGGCCCCTGCATGGCCACGATGTGCCGCTGTTCGATGCCCAGCTGTTCACACTTTTCCATATTTTCCTTGCGGGGCAGCAAACGGACCACAAGCGTTACCTCAGGAATCCCCAGCAGCCGGCGGGCAAAGATATCCACTGTTTTGCTCCCGGTGGTGAGCATGATAACCCCCTTTTTTTGAGCGGCTGCTTCAGCGGCTTGTTTGTAATTATCAACCCAGATAATATGAGGATGCTCAAAGTGTTGCTGCTCCCGCTCATAACGTATATAGGGAATGTTGGCTTTTCTCGCCGCCTGGACAGCATTTTGTGAGGCTTGCTCGGCATAGGGATGGCTGCCGTCCACCACAACCCGGCAGCCGTGGCCTTTTATCACTTTGACCATCTCTTCTGCCGTCAGACGGCCAACATGCACCTCGAGCCCCGCTTCACTCAGCCTTTTGGCGGCATTGCCGGTCACCACCGAAGTTAAGACCCGGTACCCTGCCGCCTTGATAGCCAAGGCCAATTCCCGTGCATCACTCGTGCCAGCCAGCATGAAAATCAAGCGCCATCTCTCCCTTCCCAAACAAGTTCCTCCCCGTGGTGTCTGTCACCTGCCGCGGCTTCAACCTTGTTCGTGATGATGATGGTGGTGATGATGATGACCCATATGTTCCAGGGCATAGAGACGATACTGACAATGATCACAGTTCATCCGCGCCTGACCTGCAAATGCTTCCTGAACCCGGTCCAGTACAATGGACTGTAACTGCTCATGATAACCAAAATAGGGGACCATACGAATCTGGCAATCAGGATGCTGTGCGCTGAAACGCTCAACCAGCCGGACCATGCGCTTGATGAGCACACCAGTAAAGAGAAAATAGGGAAGCACTACTATCCGTTTGGCGCCAAGCTGCACGCAGCGCTCAAGGCCCTCCTCCACCAAGGGCTCAGTCACGCCCATAAACGCGGTCTCTACCCATTTCACATTCACCTTTTCCCACAGCAGACGGGCCAGCTTGTACAGTTCACTGTTGGCATCTGGATCGGAACTTCCCCGGCCCACCACAAGGACCGCGGTTTCTTGATCCGTTTTGCTGTCTTCCTCTTCTGTTAACCCGAACCCACTTTCCTCCAATCTGGACAGCAAAATATCCACCGTGTGCGGATGCTGGCCCAGCGGCCGCCCATAGTGAAAGGTGACCTCAGGATATTTGCGGCGGGCTTCATCCAGTTCATGGGGAATATGCAGCTTAGAATGACCGGCAGGCAGCAAAATGATGGGGATTACGGCAATTTCTTGCGCGCCGTCCGCCACACATTGCTCAATGCCCTCCGTAATGGTAGGGGAGGCAAACTCCAGATAACAGAGGTGAACAAAATATTCCCCTAAACGGGGCTTAAGCATGTCCACAAACACGGCCGCTTCCCGGTTGCCTTCAGGATCTTTGCTGCCATGCCCCACAAACAGGACCGCTTTGCGACTTTCTTCCAACCGGTTCATCCGGTTCCCCTCCTTATGTTGTTTAATCTCCGCAAGCCACCGGCTCCACCGTGATTGGCGGCCGCATATCTTGATATTTAAAACCCTCAATTTCTTTGACACGCTTGAAAAACTTATGGAACCGCTCATTGGGATGTCCTTCTTCAGCATAGAAACGGACGATGCGCTCAATCAGGTCAACCAGCTCTTCAGGGGGGATGCCCTCCGCCACAGGCTGTCCCGGATGCGCTGTGCGGCTGATGTTCTTTCCGCCTAAAAACAGGTCGAAACGTCCTTTGCGGTAAACAATGCCGATGTCATCGTTCACTGCTCCGTAGCAGGCCATGCCGCAGCCGTTAAACCCGATTTTTAAGGTTTTGGGGACCGGCAGGCCTCCCAGACGCTTGTGCAGCTCTTCCACATAGGGAATGGAGTCAAACTTTTCCCCGTCGCAAAAGTCACAGGCTTTGATTTGCACCACATCACCCACAGGTTCCACCAACAAACCAACATTTTTTAATTGGTTCACCACCTGCTCCGGATCGCTGGTGGGGATTTCCACCAGCAGCTGGTGGTGGCGGCTGTAGCGGATGGACCCTTTGTCACCAACCACCTCAGCCAACTTGTGCAATTGTTCAGGCTTAAATTGTTTATTGGCCAGGCCAGGGCTGACCGCTGCTTCAAAAATTTCCTCCATTTGCCCATTAAGGGCACCCTGATTGAAAATGGCGTTCCCTTCCGGAATAGTGACGCTCCCTTCCCGTTGGGCCTCGAGTCTTTGCCACGCTTCCATCGCCCACTGGTAAGGCGTTTTCTCTGGTGCTTGTTCACCTGCTTTCTTTTCTGCTGACTTTGTTTCAGGCGCTTTTGCTTGTGCTGGCTTTTCCGGCCCATTTAACGCCCACGGTTCCGCTTCCGGGCGCAGCCGCTCATGGGGAGCAAGCAGCTGTTTTTCCCGGTCCAGCGTGTATTTGCGCTGGTAGCCCCGCGGCGTAATCATTTTTCCGTCGTAGACAAAGGTGGTGGAATTGCCGATAATCACCGTGGTCAGCATGCCAATCTCGTACTCCAGCATCTCCTTCAAGGTGGTCAGCACCACATGTTGCCGCTGGCGATAGGCACTTTTGACCAAGCCCACCGGTGTGTCCGGTGAACGATGGGCCAGCAAAATCTGCTGGGCCTCCACGATTTGGCGGGTCCGCCGTCCGCTTTTGGGATTGTACAAAGCGATGACGAAATCGGCCATGGCCGCCGCTTCAATCCGCTTTTTGATCAACTCCCACGGGGTCAAATGGTCACTGAGGCTGATCGTGCAGGCATCGTGCATCACCGGGGCCCCCAACAGGGAGGCGCAAGAATTAATGGCCGAAATTCCCGGAATGATTTCCACCGGCACGCCTGTTTCTTCCCGCCATCCTTTGGCGATCAGCACTTCATACACCAGTCCGGCCATTCCGTACAAGCCGGCGTCACCGCTGGAGATCACCGCCACTTTCTTCCCTTCTTCCGCTTTTTTAACAGCGGCCTGGGCCCGGGACACTTCCTCTGTCATGCCTGTACTGATAATCTCCTGACCATTGAGAAACGGGCGGATCAAGTCCACATACGTTTTGTAACCGACAATCACGTCGCTTTCTTCTAAAGCTTCCTTGGCCCGGTAAGTCATGTGCTTGACATCCCCCGGACCGAATCCCACAACCATGATTTTGCCCGACATCGCGCTTCCCTCCATGCTTAAAACTTCCTCTCCCATTGACGGATAAAGACGAAAAGCAAATAAAAATGACACCCTTCCCACGCGGAAAGGGTGCCGTTGAAAAGGAACGCTGAGTCAAGTTTTTCCTCACTTGGCCTAAGTATGCCTATACGCATATAGAAGCCCACACGCATATAGGACCCCCACAACGCCTGTAGAGGCGCCAAGGCCTTATTCCCCATCAACTCTCCTATCCTCGTAGGAAGTTGACCAGTGCAGCAGAGGCAGGTCTCCTGACTTATGGTTCATCGATCCCCATCTCCCTTCCCAGGTGAATAACCCAGTGGTTTCATGATGGGTCTCTCCCCAAATACAGTGGCGGGACCGTGCCGGATTCTCACCGGACTTCCCTTTTAAGCCCATTGGACAACCCATGGGCACCTCTGCCGATCCTCTATTCAGTTGTCGTGAATATGACGAATATCCCGGGTATGTTCATCCGGGCAGTTTTAGAGCAGGTGTATGCAATTTTCTTAATTTCTATTAAACAAAAAATGTTCCCCTCTGACAAGCCCTATTTTTCAATATGAACCAGTTTCATAAAAAAAGCGGGCCATAACAAAGAGATGGCCCGCTCTTAAAGATGTTTAAACAGGGGATGAACGGCAAGATTGGACGTCATGTGTTAAAAAGTAATCTCAGCCCGGCTTAAACCTCAGGCTCAAAGGTTTTACAATCGGTTTCTTTTTGGTCAGCAGCCTGGTTGCCAGTGTGGCTGACAATATAAATGGCGTCTGCGGCACATTTGTTTCCTTTTTCCCAATATTTGCAGTTGCTCACTTCACAAAACACATCTCTGGCCATTCAATTCACCTCCCCGTTCCCTTAATTTAATCCTTACCCTTGAAAAAGATACTTGCCATTTTATACACACTAAAAGGTTCTCTCTGCCATGCTTTTTTAAGAACCATACTAAAAAAACGACCGGACACTCTGTTCCGGCCGTTAGACAAAAGAGGAGATTAATGTCGCACACATAAGCTTAAACAGCCCTATTGCTTAAACCACATATTTTTCGGCTTCAATAATACGGTTGGCAATACGCCGTTTGATTTCAATGGTATTGATCGGATTGTGTCGGGTCAGTTTTTTCACAATGGCCAGCATGGTACGCAGGGTGTCCCCTTCTTCCATGGCAGCCAGACTCTCCCTGGCGATCCCTTCCAGGCGCTGCAGGGCTTCCTGGACATAGACGCGGGTATAATCCAGTTTTTGTTGTTCCTTAGCTTCGCCATTTTTAAGCACGGCTTTTTCCGTTCTCAGGATGGCACTTTCCATGGCGTAAATTTCAATGACCATGTCAGCGATGTGGGCCAACAGTTCCTGCTCTTTTTCCAGCTCTTGCTGATACTTTTGCACGCCGGTGCCGGCTACCATCAGGAACAGTTTTTTGGCCATCTCCAGATGCTGTTTTTCTTTAGCCAGCAGTTCATTTTCATCCGGCTCCTGGGGCATCAACATCATCAGCTCTTCCTGCAGGCCGCTGGCTTTGGACAAAAGATCCAGCTCCCCTTTCATCACTTTGCGCATCAGCGTGGCCGGAATGAGCAAACGGTTAATTTCATTGGTGCCCTCAAAGATACGATTAATACGGGAATCACGGTAGGCATTCTCCACCTCGTACTCGCTCATATAGCCGTAACCGCCGTGGATCTGCACTGCTTCATCCACCACATAGTCGAGGGCTTCCGAGCCGTATACTTTGTTAATGGAGCATTCAATGGCGTATTCGGCAATGGATTTGGCCACTTCCAGACCGTTTTCCATTTCTTCTTCACTCAAGCGACCCAGTTTCTCCTCAAATAAGCCAGTGGTACGGTACACCATGCTTTCGTTGACAAACGTGCGGATGGCCATGTTGGCCAATTTGTTTTTAATCAGGTTGAAATTGGCAATCGGCTGTTTAAATTGCTTGCGCTCTTTCGCGTATTTAACCGAAATTTCCAGCAAGTGCTTGGTGGAGCCGACGCAGCCCACAGCCAGCTTGTAGCGTCCAATGTTCAAAATGTTAAAGGCGATCACGTGCCCTTTGCCGATCTCACCCAGCACGTTTTCAACGGGCACTTTAGCTTCATCCAGGATCAAGGTGCGTGTGGATGACCCTTTAATACCCATCTTCTTCTCTTCGGGACCGGTAGAGACACCCTCATAGTCACGCTCAACGATAAAGGCCGTAAATTTCTCCCCGTCCACTTTGGCATAGACGATAAAGACATCGGCGAATCCAGAGTTGGTGATCCATTGCTTCTCACCGGTCAAAATGTAGTATTTACCGCAATCGCTTAATTTAGCCACTGTTTTTGCTCCCAAAGCATCGGAGCCGGAAGAGGGCTCGGTCAGGGCGTAAGCGGCAATTTTTTCGCCTGTGGCCAGGGCCGGCAAATACTTCTTCTTCTGTTCCTCATTGCCGAAGAAAACGATGGGCAAAGTGCCGATGCCCACGTGGGCCCCGAAACTGAGGGCAAAGGACCTTCCCGGGGACAAATATTCAGTAATAAGTGAGGAGCTGATTTTGTCCAAGCCCAATCCGCCATATTTCTCCGGGATATCAGCACCCAAGAGCCCCAGCTCTCCGGCCTTTCTCAACAGGCGCACCGTGTGTTCAAAGTTGTGGTTCTCTATTTCCTCCAGAACCGGTCTGACTTCGTTCAGCACAAATTCTTCCGTTGTTTTGGCAATCATGCGGTGCTCTTCAGTAAATTCTTCCGGGGTCAACACTTGCTCCGGCGTGACATCCTCGATGAGAAAGCCGCCGCCACGGACAAAGGATTTCACATCGCTCATATTGGTTTCCTCCTTATTTCTCCTCAAATTTTATTCACATAATTCAAAGACGCCGGCTGCGCCCATACCGCCGCCGATACACATGGTTACAACGCCAAATCGCTCGCCGCGCCGTCTCATTTCATAGGCCAAGGAAAGGGTCAGTTTGGCCCCTGTGCAGCCCAGCGGATGGCCCAGGGCGATCGCCCCTCCGTTCACATTCACTTTCTCTTCATCCAGCCCCAGATGGCGAATAACCTGAATGGACTGGGAAGCAAAAGCTTCATTCAGTTCCACCAACCCCACATCATCCAGGGTGATGCCAGCCAGCTTGAGGGCTTTCGGCACCGCTTCCACCGGGCCAATCCCCATAATGTCCGGATCAACGCCGCCAACAGCAAAAGCTTTAAAGGCGATGAGCGGTTGAAGCCCCAGCTCCTGAGCCTTTTCGCGGCTCATCACGACCACTGCCGCTGCCCCGTCACTGGTTTGGGAGGCATTGCCGGCGGTTACCGTGCCCTGGGAATGGAACACCGGTTTCAGCGTGGCCAAAATCTCCATGGTGGTGTTGGGACGCACCCCTTCATCGGTGTCAAAAATGAAGCTCTTCTCCTGCACCTTGCCGTTTTCATCCAGATAACGCTCGGTGACAGGCACGGGAACAATTTCCTCCTTGAAGCGCCCTTCCTTGATCGCTGCTGCTGCCCGCTGGTGGCTGCGGACCGCGAAAGCATCCTGTTCTTCACGGCTGACCTTAAAGCGGCGGGCCACCTCTTCAGCGGTATGTCCCATGCTCATGTAGGCTTCAGGCATGTTCTCCATCAGCCAGGGATTGGGGGCCACTTTATGGCCGCCCATAGGGACGCGGGTCATGCTTTCCACCCCGCCGGCAATCATGACGTCAGCATGGCCCAGCATGATTTTTTCCGCCGCAAAAGCGATCGCCTGCAAACCTGAGGAACAAAAACGGTTAATGGTGATACCCGGCGTGGTGGTGGGCAGTCCGGCACGCAAGGCAATGATGCGGGCCAGATTCATGCCCTGCTCCCCTTCAGGGAAAGCACAACCAATTATGATGTCTTCGATTAAGGCCGGATCAAAATCTCCTGCCCGTTTGATCGCTTCCTTGACAACCAGAGCGCCCATATCTTCCGGCCGGACCTGCTTCAACGATCCCTTCTTCGCTTTGCCGACCGGCGTGCGGGCCCCCGCCACAATCACGGCTTCTCTCACGGCACTCTCCTCCTTGTTTGATAGATTGATGGCTTTGGCTGTTTGCCGACGCTTAGTTTCTGAGCGGCTTGCCTTTGGTCAGCATATAGTGCATGCGCTGTTGTGTCTTTGGCTCACCGCACAAGCTTAAGAATGCTTCCCGCTCAATATCCAGCAAATACTGTTCATCCACCAGGGTTCCTTGCGGCAGATCGCCTCCGCTTAAGACGTGGGCCAGTTTCTCGGCAATTTTATAGTCATGGTCGCTGATCTGGCCGCCTTTCTTGAAGGTATAGGCTCCCAACATCAACACCGCTTTTCCTTCCCGTCCAACAACCGGAATCTTTTTGGGCTGGGGCGGACGATAACCTGCCCGGGCCAGCTCCAGCACTTTCTGCTTGGCCTCGTAGATCAAGAAACTTTGATTGATGCTGATCCCGTCTTGGGGCCGGATAAACTGATACTGGCGAGCTTCTTCGGCACTGGTCGACACTTTGGCCATGGCAATGGTTTCAAAAGCAAGGTTGACCAGCTGCTGCAGATCCACATCGGCCTTGTCCGGCACACTGTCATACAGGCGGTACAGCATCTCTTTATTGCCTCCGCCCCCGGGTATCAGGCCCACGCCCACTTCAACCAGACCCATATAGGTTTCGGCGGCTGCCTGAATGCGGGCTGCAGGCAGACAGAACTCAGTTCCGCCACCGAGCGTCATGGCAAACGGAGCGACGACCACCGGTTTTTCACTGTAACGGATCGCTGTGGTCGCTTGCTGGAACTGGCGCACCATGAAATCAATTTCCGGCCAGTTCATTTCCTGGGCTTCCATGAGCAAGAGCATCAAGTTGGCGCCCACACAGAAGTTTTTGCCCTGGTTGCCAATGACCAGTCCTTCATAGTTTCTGGCCACTTCCTCCAGGCTGAAGTGAAGCATGTGGATAATGTCAGCCCCAATGGCATTGTTCGGGGAATGGAACTCTAACAAAGCGACGCCATCACCGATATCAATCAAGCTGGCTCCGGCATTTTTCTTAATGACTTTGCCTTGTTCTTTTAAGGAAGCCAGGGAGATCTCTTCCGGCCGCTCTTCCACCAGCTTATACTCACCATGGCTGATATAGAATGTTTTACCCTGTTCGCGGTTGTAGAATGAGGTTTGCCCCTTGGCCAGCATTGTTTTGATCCATCCGGGCACCTTTTCTCCTTCCTGTTCCATGCGGGCTACCGATTTTTCCAGACCGATGGCATCCCATGTTTCAAACGGGCCCATTTCCCAGCCGAAACCCCATTTCATGGCCCGGTCAATGCTGACAATATCATCGGCAATCTCGCCCAGTTTATCGGCCGAATAGAGCAGCACCCGTTTCATAATGTTCCAGACCAACTCACCGGCCCGGTCCTTGGCATAGACAATCGTTCTAAGCTTTTCGGCCAGATCTTTTTTGCTTTTGCTTTGTTGCACTGAAGGGGCGTTTAACTTCTTACGGGGCACATATTCCATGGTGTTGTAATCCAACTCCAGGATTTCGCTGCCTTTGTCCCCCTTTACTTTTTTGAAAAAGCCTTGCCCTGCTTTCGCACCAATCCAGCCTTTATCCACCATTTGCGCCATAAAATCCGGCAGCCTGAAAACCTCTTGCTCGGCCGGGTCACTCACATTTTCCCGCACGTTATGGGCCACATGGGCAAAGGTATCCAGACCAACCACATCTAAGGTGCGGAAGGTGGCACTTTTGGGGCGCCCGATGACTGGACCCGTGACAGAGTCCACTTCGCCCACACTGTAACCGCCTTTCATCATCTCTTCCACGGTCACCATCAAGCCGTAGCAGCCGATGCGGTTAGCGATAAAATTGGGCGTATCTTTGGCCAGCACTACCCCTTTGCCCAGCACTTTTTCACCAAAATCTTTCATAAATTGGACAACTTCAGGATCCGTTTTGGCGGTCGGAATCACTTCCAACAGCTTCAGATAACGGGGCGGGTTGAAAAAGTGAGTGCCCAGAAAATGCCTGCGGAATTCCTCAGAGCGCCCCTCGCTCATCGCTTCCACTGAAATGCCGGACGTGTTGGTGGAGACAATCGCATTTTCTTTGCGGTAAGGCTCTATTTTGGCCAGAACATCTCGCTTGACATCCAAGCGCTCCACCACCACTTCCACAATCCAGTCCACTTCTTTCAGTTTGTCCAGGTCATCCTCCAGATTGCAGGCGGTAATCAAGTCAATCCGCCTTTTATCAAACAGGGGTGACGGTTTTTGTTTCAACAGCTTTTGCCGGTTCTCTTCGGCAATCCGGTTGCGCACCGCTCTGTCCTCCAGTGTTAACCCCTTTTGCTGCTCTTCTTCTGTCAATGATTGCGGCACAATATCAAACATGTACACCGGTATACCTACATTAGCCAGATGGGCAGCGATGCCGGCACCCATCACACCGGACCCAATGACGGCCGCTTTGTTGATGCGATAAGCCATTGTGGATTCCCCTCCCTGAAAAGTAATGGTGTCTGATGGCTTCAGACTGTACCAAGAAAGTGTTTACTGGCACTATGTACCTTTTGAAAGGATATGCCTAGTAAGTTGAATGAATACTCATTCATTACAGGTGCTGAAAAAACATTCCTAAACAAGATGTGGAATGTAAACGCTTAATAATGATGCCTACTTATACTATAAGACAAAATCATTTTTCTATCAACAGAAAAATTTAAAAATTATCAAGAAGCAGTATTCGCTTTATAGCCATTAACAAAAAACCCCTAAGCTCTAAGCTGGGCTATATCTTTCGGTTAAAAAAAATGTCCAAAGCACTCCCAAGCTTTTTAACGATGTTAAACTTTTTCACCCCTGATGCTGTCGTATTGAATACAAGGGAAAACACCGCTTGGAGCGCCTCATCATGTTGAGGAGCAAACACGTATATTAAAGGCCGCACTTTACCAATTAACACTCCCTCAAGAACCGGGGCAGATTATAGAATTACATCCGTAATCAACAATCAAGGGAACGCTGGTGTGCCAATAACAACACCAGCGTTCTCGTGATAAAGCTCCGTTGTGTCTAACAAGCATTATCCGCTCCAATATGGAATCTCCCCTTTTAATTGCTTTTTCCCCTTTCCCTGTGCTCTTCAAACCAGTTTAAAATATGGTGTAACCGTTCCAGCCGGTGCTTGGGCTTTCCTGAACGGGACAAATCATGATTTTCATCAGGGAAGCGGATCAGTTTGGTTTTGACGCCAAGCCGGCGCAGAGCCACATACCACTGTTCGGCCTGTTCCATCGGACAACGGAGATCTTGCTCACTATGCATGATCAAAACGGGCGTTTTCACATTGCGGGCGTAGCGTATAGGCGAGAAAGCCATGATTTTATCCTCATCTTCCCATAAATCTGCCCCTCCTAACTGCCACTTGCCAAAATAAAATCCGATGTCGCTGGTGCCATAGAAGCTGTACAAGTTGGAGAGACAGCGCTGGGTCACGGCTGCTTTAAACCGGTTGGTTTTGGTCACAATCATGTTGGTCATATACCCACCGTAACTGCCCCCTGTCACAAACAATTGGGCCTCATCAACGAAATCATAGCACTTCAACACATAGTCGACCCCGGCCATGATGTCTTCATAATCTTTACCGGCCCAATCCCCCACACAAGCTTCAACGAATCGTTGGCCGTAACCGTGGCTGCCGCGCGGATTGGTATACAGCACCACATACCCTCTCGCCGCCATCCACTGCATTTCATGATGAAACCCGTTGCCATAGGCGGTATGAGGTCCCCCGTGTATCTGCAGAATGAGCGGATATTTCTTATTCGGGTCAAACCCATAAGGCTTTAAAATCCACCCTTCAATCTTCCACCCATCCACGCTTGTATATTCAATTTTTTCCGGTGTGCTGAGGGCGATCTCGTCCCTTAACAAGGCCCCGTTCCAATCGGTAAGCTGTTTTTGATCTTCTATCTTATCTAAAGATTGAACGACCACATCCCCCGGTGAATGGGGATGGGCTTGAATGAAGACTGCGTGATCATCATCGATCAAATCAAAGGAGGTAATGGTATGCCCAGCAGGACTGTGCGGTCCTGACACCTCGCCGCTCAGGTTGGTCTTAAACAAGCGCACATCTCCTCTGACTGTAGCGACAAAATAAAGGTTGGTCGAGGTGGAATCCCACAGCGGTCTCAGGCGCCCGGTATCATATTTGGCGTCTACGCCAATAACATCTTCGGCCGTATAATCCAAATGTTCGGACACATTACGGGCTTCACCCGTTTGCGTGGATACCACCCACACATTCAGATTAGCTGAACTGATCTCCCCTTTGTCATGCCCAACAAATGCGATCCAGCGCCCGTCAGGAGAGTAAGACAACCCTTGAATCCGGCCCTGGCCTTGATATAAACACTGTTCTTCACCCGTCTTCAAATCGTACAGCCAAATAGCAGGAAGATAATTCCATTCCTGATCTTCTGCTTTAGACCCGATATAGGCCAGTTTCATTCCGTCCGGTGAAAAGACCGGCTCCATAAAATCAAAGCGCTCATCTGTAATCCGCTCATAGTGGCGCGTCTGTAAATCAAAGATGTAGATATGCAGCCGCTTGTCGTCAAAAAGGCCGGTACCGTCTGCTTTATATCTTAGCCGGGCCACCTGTTTCACATCGCTTTTTGTTGTTTCCTCCTGGTCCGTGTTAATATCCCCGCGAATCGAGAGGGCCATCTTCTTCCCATCAGGAGACCAGACAAATTGACGCACACCTTGCGGGACATTGGTCAGGGGCTGGGCTTCTCCTCCCGAAACAGGCATGATCCACACCTGCTCTTTTCCTGTCCGGTTGGACAGAAACGCAAGCAGCTTCCCGTCAGGTGACCACCGGGGATGTTTGTCCTGCACTAAACGTTCCCCGCTATGGTAATGGGTCCACTGTTTCCCTGCATCACGCCAGTCGCTTACATACACTGAAGACGTATAGCCGTCTTTCTCAAGGTCCATTTGGGTTAAGACATAAGCCACTTTGTCACCGCCGGGAGACACTTGGGGATCCCCCACCAGTTTTAATTTAAACAAATCTTCAGCCTCAAGGGGCCGTTTACGCATCTTTCCTTCTCCTCCCCATTTAAAATGCTGTTCATCATTATCATACCATTTCGTGTCCCTAAATAAAATTCTTTCTCTATCACTGCTGACAGACAGCAACTGAAAGCAAGAAAAAAGCGGCAGGAACTCTTTTACCCTTTGCCGCTTGTGTCAAAACCTTAGATTTAAGGGTGTAATCATCAACACTGTTCAGCCTATGGCACCCCTTACATTTAATCGCCAGCTTGTTCCCGGTCTTTCTTCCGCCTGCGATAAACATACAACAGTACACCAATCACGCCCACAATGGTCAAGATCACAAAGGCATAATCATTGGACAGCTCCATAATCATGTGGTCTCTAGGACTCATCACCACTCCCCCTGTCCCGCTTTCATCCGTCAGGTTCCGTGTAAATTTGACGATAGCACAAAACCTTAATTCCCTTTGTAATATCCGGCGTCAGACGCTTCATAGTCCCTGGGTGCTTGCCTTGGTCTGTCCGGGGTCAACATGCGTGTGGAAGTCATGTTCAACATGGCCAGCATCGGGCAATAACGGGTCACACCTTCGGCCACTTTCATCGCTGAAGCCATTGTGACGACCATGGGAAATCCCCGGTTGGGATGACGAACCATTTGGGCAGTTCCCCAAGCTAAACCAGTCAAGCCAAAGGTGATACGCATAATGGCATCAAACGTACCCACATTCTTTTTCATCTCCGATCCTCCCTTTCTCTTGACTTGCAGATTTGTCTTATTATGAGAAAAAACAGCGTAAATCATGTATGGTGGATGACTTATTTGCCAGTGTCAATGATTTGTCAAATCTGCACATAGGGCCAACCTTGATCCTGCTGACAAAAATCGTCATAATGAAAGTTAGTGAGACGAAAAGAGAGGGAAAAACATGACAAAATCCAACACTTTTAATGACACGTTCCTAAAGGCCTGCCGCAAGGAACATGTGTGTCAGCTGCCGGTATGGTATATGCGCCAGGCCGGACGCTATGATCCCGAGTACAGGAAAATTAAAGAAAAGTACTCGCTCCTAGAAATTTGTGCCCAGCCTGAGCTTGCCGCAGAAGTGACCCTGATGCCGGTGCGCAAACTGGGTGTAGACGCCGCCATTTTATATTCGGACATTATGAACCCTGTCGCTTCCATCGGCATTCAATTTGACATTGTCAAAAATGTGGGCCCTGTCATTCATAATCCCGTACGGACCAAAGCGGACATTGAGCGGCTCAAGCCCATTCAGGTGGAAGAAGATCTGGGCCATGTCCTGCAGACGATCCGCATCCTGAAACGGGAGTTATCCGTCCCGTTGATCGGTTTTGCCGGTGCCCCCTTCACCATTGCCAGCTACATTATTGAAGGGCGCCCATCTAAAAATTACCTCCGGACCAAACAGCTCATGTACAGCGAACCGGAACTTTGGCGGCAACTGATGGACAAGCTGGGTCACATGGTCAGCACCTACCTGCGGGCGCAAATCAAAGCCGGTGCGGATGCAGTGCAAGTGTTTGACAGCTGGGTTGGCGCCCTCTCTCCTGCCGATTTCAGCGCTTTTGTACTGCCTGCCATCCAAGGTATTTTTGAACGTTTAGCCGATTTAAACGCCCCCAAAATCTATTTTCCCGGTGTAGCCTCGGGCGAGCTGCTGCCCTATTTGCGACACATCAAAGCCGACGTGATCAGTGTGGACTGGCGGGTGGAGATCAGCGAAGCCCGCAAACGCCTTGGACCAGCATTCGCTGTGCAAGGCAATCTCGATCCCATGGTGTTAACCGCCCCTTGGCCTGTCATTGAACGTTACGCCAAAACGATCATTGATCAGGTGGGCCGCCAACCGGGCTACATTTTTAACCTGGGACACGGTTTATTTCCGGAAGCTCCCCTTGATAAACTGAAACAATTGACTGCGTTTGTCCATGAATATTCCGCGACTCTCTTGCAACAACCGGCGCATTAAAAAAAAAACGAGTTTCAGAAAGCGAGGAATGGTCAATGCCTTCACAAACAATCGGCGTATTCGTCATGTCTTACGGAACCCCGGAAAATATGAAGCAGGTGGAAGAGTACTACACGCACATCCGCCATGGAAATCCTCCATCCGCGGAGCAGTTGCAAGAATTAAAAGACCGCTACGAAGCAATTGGCGGTTTGTTTCCCCTGCGCAGAAACACCAATGCCCAAGTGGAAGCATTGCAGGATAAGCTTGACCAGCTGCAAGGAGCTGAAGGGGTGCAATTTCGATGTTATCAGGGGCTGAAACATGCCCACCCTCTCATAGAAGAAGGCGTGCAACAAATGGCCCGGGACGGCATCAAAGAAGCCGTCGGCATTGTGCTGGCTCCCCATTATTCCATCATGAGCGTAGGCAGCTACATCAAACGGGCCCAAGCTGAAGCAGACAAAGCAGGCATCGCCATGCGGTGTGTGAAAGATTACCATCTCCATCCTTTGTTAATTGAAGCATGGGCGGAACGGGTGCAGGATACCCTTGCCCAGTTTGCCCCTGATGTGCAAAACCGGGTGCGGATCATCTTTACTGCTCACAGCTTGCCAGAAAAAATTAAGGAAATGAACGACCCCTACGTTGAGCAGTTGTTGGAAACATCCAGGGCCATCATGGCTCACACAGGACTTGCCAACCAGTGGCAATTCGCCTGGCAAAGTGCCGGACAAACTCCCGTGCCCTGGCTGGGGCCCGACATCTTAGATGTGTTGCGTCAGCTCCGTCAAGACGAAAATGTTGAACATGTCATGATCTGTCCCATCGGCTTTGTCTCCGACCACCTGGAGATCTTGTATGATATCGACATAGAAGCCCAGAATGTCGCCCGTGAATTAGGCATCGAGCTCAAACGGCCCCCTTCCCTTAATACAGACCCCCGGTATATCGAAGTGCTGGCCGATAAGGTCCTGCGCGCTTACCAAGGAGAAAGTCAGCCATGACCATCATGGACAAGCCCATCAAAAAAGCAGTCATCATCGGGGGAGGGATCAGCGGGCTCAGCGCAGCTTATTACCTGCAGCAAAAAGCAGAGAAAGCCGGCCTGCCCGTAGACATTACCCTCCTGGAAAAAGACAGGCGGCTCGGCGGCAAAATTGACACCCTCCATCAGGATGATTTCATCATCGAGCGCGGCCCCGATTCTTTTCTGGCCCGGAAATGGCCGGTCATCGAGCTGTCCCAGGAACTGGGCCTTGACCAGGAGTGGGTTCCCACCGGTCCCAAAGCCAAAACAACGTTTATCGTTCGCAACAAGAAACTGCATCCCCTGCCACCGGGCTTGATGTTGGGCATTCCCACCCGCTGGACCCCTTTTCTGAAAACAGGGCTCATTTCTCCCTGGGGTAAAGCAAGGGCAGCACTGGATCTGGTTCTGCCTAAGCGCAAAGAGACCACAGACGAGTCACTGGGACACTTTCTGGAACGCCGCCTGGGCAAAGAAGTGGTCAGCCAGCTGGTGGAGCCGTTGCTATCCGGCATCTACGCCGGGGATGCCTATGCCTTAAGCATCCAAGCCACCTTCCCCCAATTTCAGCAGCTGGAGCAAAAATACACCAGCCTTATTAAAGGCATGATGATCACTCAACGGCAGATGAAACAGACTAAACAGCTTCCAGATTTGGCCCAAAAAAGCATGTTTCTCTCCTTTAAAGGAGGTCTCAGCACGCTGGTCAAGGGCTTAGCCTCTGCCTTGAAAAAGGCCCAGCTCCGCACCCAAACTGAGGTCAAAAGGTTATGCAAAACTGGATCAGGCTACCGTGTGCAATTGGATGACGGGCAAAGCCTGGATGCTGATGCCTTGGTTCTGGCCACTCCTGCCTTTGTCACAGCCCGGCTGCTTGAAGATCCTGAACTGCGCCAGTTACTTGCACCCATTCGCTATGTATCGGTGGCTAATGTGGTCCTGACCTTTAACCAAGAGGATGTGAGCATCCCCTTGGCCGGATCAGGCTTCGTCGTCCCCCGGAAAGAAGGGTATACCGTGACAGCCTGCACATGGACCTCTTCCAAATGGCCGCATACGGCACCTGAAGGAAAAGTGCTGGTAAGAGTGTATGTGGGTCGGTCTGGACAAGAGGAAATTGTGGAACGGGATGACGAACACATTTTGGCCGTGGTTTGCAAGGAACTGCAAGATTTAACCGGCTTGGGGGCCAGGCCGATATTTTACGAAGTGAATCGCTGGTTCCACTCGATGCCCCAATACCAGGTCGGGCACATCAAGCGCCTGGAACAACTCACTGAAAAATTGAGCGTCTCCCATCCCGGCCTCTATTTATGCGGAGCCGGATACCGCGGGGTGGGCATTCCCGATTGTATCGGCCAGGCCAAACAAGCCGCCCAAAATGTGATCGCCTACTTTAATCGTTGAACAGAATAACCATGACCACTCGCCTGTTTTGGCGTCTTCCTTCTTCCGTATCGTTACTGGCCACAGGGTGATATTCTCCAAACCCCACCGCTTTAAACCGGTGGGGATCCAGATGATGTTCTTCGATCAGATAGCGGATCACCTGCGTAGCCCTGGCCGCTGACAATTCCCAGTTGGAAGGAAAACGCACATTAGCGATAGGTCTGTTATCCGTATGGCCTTCAACTTCAATCAGATTAGGAATTTCTTGCAACAGGGGCGCCAGATTATCCAGGAAAAGAACTGCCTCCTCAAGCAGGTCGGCTTGGCCTGAAGGGAACAACATCACTTCCGGCAAAACCAGCTCAATGCCCCTTCCTGTCCGTTTGACAATCAATTCTTGCTCCAGCTGGTGTTCATGGGCAAAGTCCTGCACATATTCCAGGACGGCCTTCATATGCTCTTCCCGGGCCAGCAAGTCAGCCAACTGTTCCTGCAAGTCCTGGTCCAAATCAATCGTTTGTTCTTCCTCTTCCCGATATGTCTGTTCATCCGGATGCTCCTCTTGCCCCTGATCCGGAGTCGAGAGGTTTGTATCATCCCCTGGGCTGGCCGGGCCCCGGCCCAGGCTTTCTTCCTCCATCGGCAGACGTTTATTAAAAGAGTCAAGCACGGAGTGAAATTTCTCAATATCGATTTCCGAGTATGAATAAAGCAAAACAAAAGTTACCAACACAATCATCATCAAATCGGCAAAAGTGATCAGCCATCTCAGCTGGGGCTCACGGGAAAACGGTGCTCTTCGCGGAGTGTGGTGATTCATGGGGACACATTTCCCTCCTGATCAAGGGGCTTTAAGCGGCCATACATTTCAGAGGTCAGGAACATTTGCAGTTTTTCCCTGAGCACAACCGGCCCCTCATCATTGCGTATGCTGATCAACGCTTCCACAATAATCTCCTTAATAAAAACTTCTTCTTCGGTCAGCAACATCAACTTGTTGGCAATGGGATTAAACACCAGATTGGCCAACAACACCCCGTACAATGTGGTAATCAAAGCCAAGGCAATCGCCGGCCCAATCGCCTGAGGGTCCTCAATTTGTTGCAACATAAGGACCAATCCGACAATCGTGCCGACCATCCCCCATCCCGGTGACAACTCAGCCGCCTTACTGATCAATTGGTGTCCCCGGGCATGCCGTTTCTGCAAGGCAGCAATGTCCATGGCTAAAATTTGCCTGATGATCTGAGGATCATGGCCATCAATAACCAGTCCCAATCCCTTGCGGACAAAGGGGTCCTTGACCTGCTCAAGCGCCTGTTCCAAGCCTGTCACAATCCCTTCCTGGCGGGCTTTGCGGGCCAGCAGCACCCAAAAATCCATCAATTCTTGAAAATCCACGTTTTTCTTTCTAAATGTCTTATGCAGAACAGAAAACATGTTTTTTACTTCCTGACCGCCAAACCCCACAAACAAAGAGGCAGTCAAACCGCCGACAACCGTCACAAATGAAGAAAGACTGACAAAACCTGAGAGTCCCTCAATGCCCCCGGCAAAATAAATCGCCAGTATAATAATGCCAAACCCCAACAAAATGCCCAGGGGTGTTAACCAGTCTTGCTGTCGCACAGCTAACCCTCCATTCCATATCTCTAGTACAGTGTCATGCCTATTGTCTTGAGTCAAGCACGCTTATTATTTATTTCGGCTAACCGGGTGCACTTTTTCAATGGGCCTTGCCTTGATTTTTTACAGTATAATGACTGCCGTATCCTGTTTTGCCGTCCCGGAAATAAGTATGCTATACTTGAATCGGACGTGTTTTTGATATGTTTAGCATTGCAAAAAGGAGTGGAAAGTGATGAGTGAAGCTGTACATACACTGGAAGGTTGGTTTGTCCACCACGATTTCCGCACCATTGACTGGTCCAGCTGGAAACTATTGTCTCCCGAAGACCGCCAAGCGGCAGTTGACGAAGTTTTGTCCTTAGCGGCTTCTTGGAAGGAAACCGAAAACCAAAAGCAAGGCTCTTCCGGCATGTTTACCATTTTGGGGCATAAGGCAGATCTTTTGTTCCTTCATTTCCGCCCTACATTGGAAGAGTTAATTGAACTGGAAGCCACATTTAACAAGACCAAATTTGCCGATGTCACCCTGCCCAGCTACTCTTATGTTTCAGTCGTTGAATTGAGCAACTACGTGGCTTCTGACAATGTGGATCCTGAAACGGACCCTTACATTCAAAGTCGTTTAAAACCCATGATTCCGGATAACAAAAACATTTGCTTCTATCCCATGAATAAGCGCCGGGAGGCTGGCCAAAACTGGTATACCCTGTCAATGGAAGAGCGCCGGGAAATGATGAGAAGCCATGGTTTAATCGGTCGCAAATATGCTGGTAAAGTCACGCAAATCATCTCCGGCTCTGTCGGGCTGGATGACTGGGAGTGGGGCGTCACACTCTTTGCTGATGACCCGGTCACGTTCAAGAAACTGATTTATGAGATGCGTTTTGATGAAGTGAGCGCCAAGTACAGCGAGTTTGGCACCTTTCTGGTGGGAAATAAACTGAGTGAAGAGGCATTTAAAGCTTACCTTGACGTCGAATAACACCGACAATTGTATTATCTTCGATGCCATCCCCTTATTGCAGTCTCACGCTTGAACTCTCCTGACTGCAAGAAAGGGGATTTTTTGTGCAGCTCTGTCTCAAATACCCGGGGTATGAAGAAAAACTTTCATCAAAAATTTTTCTTGATAAAAATATTCCATTGTTATATAATAAAAATTTTTACATATTTACAATACCTTCTCTTTTTGTTACACTTAATACTACGTCACTGGCAATCTATCTGAAAGGGGAGGGAGAAAGCATGGCTTTACCAAAGTACATTACCAACATTGATCATATTACCCAAATTCCTGAGGAAGAGCGCAAAAAGCTGAAGCAAATCACCGATAAGTTTGTATTTAGGGTCAACGATTATTATCTCAGCCTGATCGATTGGAATGATCCGAACGACCCCATCCGCAAACTGGTCATCCCCAATGAAAAGGAACTGGAAGAGTATGGGCGTTGGGATGCTTCCGATGAAGATACCAACTATGTCGTTCCAGGGTGTCAGCATAAGTACACCACAACAGCGCTCCTGATCTGTTCCGAAGTCTGTGGTGCCTACTGTCGTTACTGTTTCCGCAAGCGGCTGTTCCGCAACGATGTCAAAGAAGCCATGTCTGATGTAGAACCCGGTCTGGAATATATCGCCCAGCATCCGGAGATTAACAACGTCCTTCTTACTGGCGGCGACCCGCTGGTACTGGCCACCAAAAAGCTCCGTTATATTATTGAACGCTTGCGTGCTATCGATCATGTTAAAATCATCCGCATCGGCTCCAAACTGCCAGCTTTCAACCCCATGCGCATTTACGAAGACCAAGAATTACTCGCCCTGTTAAAAGAACACTCCACGCCTGAAAAACGCATTTATGTCATGGCCCACTTCTGTCATCCCCGTGAATTAACGGAGCAGGCGTATAAAGCTGTGCAAGCCCTGCATGAGTCCAATGTGATTGTGGTGAACCAAACGCCTGTATTAAGAGGCATCAATGACAATGCCGATGTGCTGGCTGAACTCTTGGATAAACTGTCCTGGGCCGGTGTGACACCCTACTACTTCTTTGTCAATCGTCCGGTAGCAGGGAACAAAGACTTTGTGCTGACACTAGAAGAAGTATACAATCTGGTGGAAAAGGCCAAGGCCAAAACCTCAGGACTGGGTAAACGGGTGCGCCTGGCTATGAGCCACACGTCCGGAAAAATTGAAATACTGGCCATCGAAAATGGCAAAGCATATTTGAAGTACCATCAAAACCGCGATGGAGAGTACGGCAAGTTCATGATTCTGGACTGTCCGAAGGACGCCACCTGGTTTGATGAACTGCCGGGCAACGAAAAATACTGGACCAAACCAAAAAAGAAAACAGATGCAGTCGTTTCAGTTAACGAATTGCCTGATATGCCTCAGAAACCGAAACCAAAAGTGAAAGCATAACCAGAAAAGCAAAACGGGAGAGCCTTTCCAGCTCTCCCGTTTTGCTTTTTCACATCCCTTCTTCCTACAAGCCTGGCCCGTTCCTCTCCCATATGAAAATATTGGAAGTTCCTTTCGCCCCCATTATATGATTAAAGTCAATGCCGCTTGGTGATTACTAAACATAAACACGGACGAAAGGAGTCTTTTCAATGAAACATGTCTGGGCTTTATTGATTAAAGCCGCTATGGTTTTTGTCGTTTTGTTTATTGTCTTAAACTGGATGAATGATTACCGGGTCGGTCCTACTGTGGCTTTTGCTTTACTTCTGACAGGTCTTTCTTACCTTATCGGTGATCTCGCTATCCTGCCCAATGCCAATAATATTGTGGCCACACTGGCTGATATCGGGTTAAATACATTTGCCATCTGGATTATCGGCCCCTTTTTCTTCGGTGCTTTTGTTCCTTTTTCCACAGCCTTATTAGCTAGCGTCATTATCGGTGTTGGGGAATGGTTCTTCCATCAATATATGGAAAGAGCGGTTTTTCCCAACCGGGAAAAAGAACCGGAACGGGCCTAAACGAATCCGACTTCAAGCAAAGGAAAAAGCCAACAGGGATGCCCTTTAACAGGCATCCCTGTTTGGTAAGTCTTGTAATTTTTTTTGGGCCGACTTATGGATCAAGACTTCCCATGTTCGCCCCGGTTTTGTCCCTGTCCCTCAGGCTGGTTCACAGAGGTTTTTAACGGATTTTCAAAATAGATGCTGCGGCTGGGGAAGGCGATGGATACACCCTCCTCCTCTAAAATCTCCATGATCTTAAAATTAATTTCTTCTTTAATCTGCAGCCATTCCCCCCACACCGTCGTTTTGGTAAAGAAGTACAAAAAGATGTCCAGGCTGCTGTCATTAAAGCGGTCAAAGTGAACAAACAGGGTTTCCTTGCTGATTTCCGGATGGTTTTCCAGCATGTCCCGAATCCGGTCTACACAACGCTTTAACTTTTCTCTAGGCGTGTTATACATCACTCCCAGATGGAAAGTGATACGCCGCCGTCCCATCCGTGTCCAGTTGGTGATTGGTTCGTTGGCCAGCGTAGAGTTGGGCACGGTAACCAATCCCTGGGCAAAGGTGCGGATGCGGGTGCTGCGGATAGAAATATCCTCCACAACCCCTTCCACACTTGGCGTTTCAATCCAATCTCCTAACGAAAAAGGTTTTTCAGTAATAATCACAATGCCGCCAAAAATGTTGCTTAACGTGTCCCTGGCTGCCAGGGAGATGGCTAATCCCCCAAGACCTAGCCCGGCAATAAATCCACCTACCTGATAGTTCCATTGGTCTAAAATGACAACAGCCGCCAGCGCGATAACCAAAACACGCAAGATCTTTGATAAAAACGGAATAAGTATCTGATCCAGTTCAAAATGCAGCTTCTCCCCTATTTTATTCAACAGGACCGAAGAAGTGCCGCTTAAGTTATAAAATCCCCAGGCGATGAGCGCAAACACCACAGACTTATATCCCTTGTGAAGGGTGACAGCATATGGGTCCGTGACAGACAAGAAATTAAGGGCAAAATATATGCCTAAAATGGCAAAAAAAGCATTCAGCGGCTGCTCAAAGGAACGCAGCACACTGTGAATCATCTCAATCCGGTGCGTTTGGGTGTAACGCAGGATCAGTTTAAATGTCCGTTGGGTAAAAAATTTGCGAAACAATAAAAAACCCAAAAAGATCAGCAAGGAAATGCTCCATTCCCACCACCATTGCTCAGTGTCAATAAAGCCCAAATATTGCTCCAACATAGGGATGTCCTCCTTACTGCCGCTTGCCCTGTTTCAATTGCAGCTTATTTATTGTACAGCCGTTAAAGGCATGATCAGGACGTTTTGGATGGCATGGCGGCATAGGCAGGAATAATGCAAGGATAACTGCCCAGCAGCCGCACGTGGCAACCTAGCGCTTCAATCTCAGCGATAGCACCGGGAATAAGGGCCTCATCCATGCCCAGGCCGATATCAATGATAAAGAAATAGCTGCCCAGCTTCTTTTTTGTGGGGCGGGATTCAATACGGGTCAAATTTAGCCTGCGCCAAGCAAACGCACTTAAAACCTGATGCAAGGCACCTGGAAAGTCTTCCTTCAAAGTCACTTGAATGGTCGTCTTGTACTCAAGCTGTTGGCCGTTGGTTAACACAGGCTTGTCACTTAATGGTTCGTACCCTACCAGCACAAAACGGGTGTAGTTGTTAGGATAATCTTCAATATGGGCCGCTTTATCATATAAACCGTATCTTTGTCCCGCCGTGCCAGGACCAATCGCCAGCAGAGATTCTTCTGGATGGCCAGCCACGTATTCAGCCGCTTCCGCCGTGCTTTTAGTGTATTTAATTTTGGCGCCCGGGCAATGGCGGCGAATAAACTGGTGGCACTGGGCAATAGCTTGCGGGTGGGACAAAACGGTTTCGACCTCACTTAAAGGACTGCCTTTCCTCACCGGATGCACAAGGGCATGATGGGAAATCAACAGGGCAATCTCCCCCTGAATCGGGAGTTCCACGTGATGAATAAGCCAATCCATGGTCATGTTCACTGAGCCTTCGATGGAGTTTTCCATCGGCACCATGGCATAATCTGTCTCTTTCCTGCCACAGGCCAGCAAACAATCGGCAATGGTGGGCAAAGGGATAAAAGCAGCCTGTGCCAAGTTGGGATACGCTTGACACATGCCCCGCAATGCTTCTTCAGTAAAAGTTCCCGGTGGTCCAAGATAAGCCACTTTTTTTTCTGTTTCGCTCACTTCTATCTCCACTCCTGAATTTTTTCTTTTCATTGTGCAAAGAGTCAATGATTTTGTCAATAGGCTCCCCATGCCAATCAAAGTTAAAACTTACCCATCGGCCAGGAATAAGGGGCTCAAAAGGAACGGAATAAAAAAACAGACCTTATCAGATGATAGAAGTAGATGTTTATGCTTATACACCTCAACTATATGCGAAAGGAGCCCTCTTATGCCAAAAAAATGGTTGATCATTTTGCTCATCATGATCGGTCTGACCGGTTGCCACCAACTATTTCAAGCTGATAATCTCCAAAATTTTCAAAGTGAAGGGGAAGCTTATTTAAACCAGTTGGGTAAAAAGCGTCCTGAAGATTCGGCAGATCTCATGCTCTATATTAACGGCCAACCCTTGGATGAAGTGACTGTTTATCTCGAAAAAGGGCAAATTTATATCCCCTTGACCCACATCCTGGAATTGATGGACTTTAATATTGCTGAAGATGATGAGCGCATTAGAGCCGGTTTTACTGACATTATTTACGAAGTTAAAAAAGGATCAGCCGAAGCCATATCAGAAGGGGAAGCCATTAACCTGTCCCATGAAGTGGCGACTTATAACGGACAAGCCTACATCACCACAGCGGCCTTACAAGAACTGCTTGGTTGCGAAGTCCGTGTGAACGATCAAGCCCTCATGGTTAACATGGAACAAAAGGATGCTGATTTGCCAAAAGACGAAGACTTAAGCGAAACAGATGACAAAAACCAGGAATAAATTCCCACTTTATCCAGTGCAAAAGCGGATGCTATTATAAATAATGTCGAATGAAAGCGCATACAAAAGGAGAGAACAGCATGATCACGTTTTTGGTTTCCATTGTTTTATTGATTCTGGGATATATCGTGTACGGTCGTTTTGTTGAAAAAGTATTTGGCGTGCAAGAAAACCGGAAAACACCGGCTTATACATTATATGACGGTGTCGATTATGTCCCGATGGGGGAAAAGCGGAATGCCCTTATCCAGTTGTTAAATATTGCTGGCGTTGGCCCGATTTTTGGTCCGATTCTCGGTGCACTGTACGGTCCGGTGGCGTTTCTGTGGATTGTTATTGGCTGCATCTTTGCCGGGGCGGTGCATGATTATTTAACAGGCATGATTTCGATCCGCAACCGCGGAGCCCATTTGCCTGAGCTTGCTGGCAAATTTCTTGGAAAAGCGATGAAGCATGTGATCAATGCTTTTACGGTACTTCTTCTGCTCTTGGTTGGCACCGTGTTTGTAACGGCTCCCGCCGATTTAATTCATAGTTTAACTTCGAACTGGCTGAGTTTAAGCGTCATTATCGGAGCGATTTTTCTATACTATATTATCGCGACCATGCTTCCCATTGATAAAATCATTGGGCGGGTTTATCCAATTTTGGGTGCTTTACTAATAATTAGCGCGGTGGGCATTGGCGTTAGTTTGATTGTGACAGGGGCGCCCATTCCAGAATTGTCACTGACCAATATGCATCCGGAAGAGCTGCCCATCTTTCCACTGTTATTCTTAACCATTACTTGTGGAGCATTATCTGGATTTCATGCGACCCAGTCACCGATTATTTCCCGGACGCTGAAACATGAAAAGCAAGGGCGTCAAGTATTTTACGGCATGATGATAGCTGAGGGTATCATTGCCATGATCTGGGCAGCAGCCGCCATGAGCTTGTTCCACGGTACTGAGCTTCATGAAATCATTCAAAACGGGGGGCCGGCTGCTGTGGTTAGTGAAGTGGCTATGCGTACGCTCGGAGCCATCGGTGGTACACTAGCTGTCATCGGTGTCATTGTGCTTCCGATTACATCTGGGGACACGGCATTCCGCAGCTGCAGGATGATTATCGCTGATTACATTCGAGTTGCCCAGAAGAAAGTAACCCACCGTCTGTGGATTGCATTACCGCTTTTTGTCATCTCTTTTGTATTAACCCAGATCGATTTCTCTTTGCTCTGGCGTTACTTCTCCTGGGCCAATCAGTCGACGGCCGTGCTGGCGCTTTGGGTGGGAACGATGTACCTGTATTTGGCCCGCAAAAATTATTTTATTGCCTTGGTGCCGGCAGTGTTTATGACAATGGTCACGTTGACCTATATCTTGAATGCCGAGATCGGATTTGGGCTGCCGTTGCAGATGGCGTATGTCGTCGGCGCTATGGGAACGGTGTTTGTAATCTTCCTCTTCTATTTTGCCGCTCGGGCAAAACAGAAACAGCCGTTTTCTGTGGATGACGGCTTAGACCGGTTAGACAGGGCGGTCTAGACTAAAAATAATCTCGGACCAAGATCTGAGTCACAGGCCTTACAGCATTGTAAGGCCTTCTTTGTAGGCCCATCTCTAACATCAGCCGGACGTCAAATACCGCTCTTTATAAAAAAAGCAAGCCAGTAGAGAGAGATTTTTGACATAACATGTCTAAAAATCAGGATGACGTGTTAAGTTAAACAAAAAACGAGCCAATTTCAATCCCCTCAGTTAGAATGATGATGACCACACCAAATTCTACTTGAGAGGAGAGATTTTAATTGGCTCCGTACAAGATTTAGGCAGATTCAATTTTTCAAAATCGAGCTTATGTATGGTGGAGGCGGTGGGAATCGAACCCACGTCCGGAGATATCGCCACATTAGCATCTACGAGCGTAGTCGCCGTATTTCCCTTTCACCTGAAGGAACGCCCGGCGACAGGCACACCCTTCAGGCTAACCTGCTAAGCTTAGGCATGTTCCGCAGGTGGAGGAACATGCTGCAGCCCACTTGCGCTGAGCCCTATCTGCCAACGTGGGCGATTGACAGACAGAGCCGCTCCGGATTAAGCAGCCAGAGCGTAGTTTTCATTATTGTTGCCAGTTATTTTTAGGTGTCGTTTTTACGAGGACGACCCCCCGGCTCGCAGCTAATGCTCGATCTATCCCCGTCGAATCCATTACGCCCCCACGGGACATATAATAATAACATGTTTTCACATAAATTGCAAGAGCCAACCCTGTGAAAAAAGCACCAAACCGTGATCTAGCCCGGTTTTTCTATTATGCTTATAATCGCGCTGGTGATAGATCTTTCCTTTTGGCCATAGGACGAACGGCTAGAGTTTCTGCCTTTCACGGAAAGCCCGTTCAATTTCACGCTGGGCATCCCGTTTTTTCATGGCTTCCCGCTTGTCATATAACTTTTTGCCTTTCGCCACAGCCAGATCAATTTTGGCCAGGCCCCGTTTTAGGTAAATTTTGAGCGGAATGAGGGCGTAGCCTTTTTCTTTGGTCAATCCAATCAGCTTGTTAATTTCCCGTTTATGAAGAAGCAGCTTGCGTGTGCGCAACGGATCATGGTTAAAACGGTTGCCTTGTTCATACGGGCTGACATGCATATTCATTAAGAATACTTCCCCGTTTTTAATGCGGGCAAAACTGTCTTTCAAATTGACTTTGCCGGCCCGGATTGACTTAATCTCCGTCCCTGTTAACACAATCCCCGCTTCATAAGTGTCTTCAATATAGTAATCGTGACGTGCTTTTTTGTTTTGGGCCACAACTTTGATTTCATCATCCATCTTTGACCACCTCTCTACAAGAGGAACTGCTGTAACCAGACTCTATTATATCAAGAAATCACAGTCCTTTCCAAGCCATATGGGTGTCAAGTGTTCAGGCCTGCTTCAAAAAACAACAATTTTGTGACAGCAGCAAAGATGTGAGATAAATCACTCCCCTTTTCTGGATTATTCTGCTAAGATGAAATATGTAATGATCCGCACTCTGAACACGGTTATAACCAAGGAGGTAATATGAATGTACAAAAAAATGGGGTTATTGATGTTAATGTTTGGCTTACTGTTCGCTTTGGCTGCCTGTGGAGGCGGAGGAGATTCTGAAGCGCCTGCCGACGATGCCGCCGAAACAGACAATGCTGACAGCCCAGAAGCAGGAGAAGTGTCTCTGGTTGCGGCAGGTGAAGAAGCGTATCAAAAGTCCTGCATCAGCTGCCATGGCGGCAACCTGGAAGGTGGCGCTGGACCGGCATTGACCGACCTCACCTTAAGTAAAGAAGAAATTATAGAAGTGATCAAAAACGGCCAGGGAACAATGCCAGGCGGCCTGGCTCCGGGCAACGAGGAAGCCATTGCTGAGTACTTGTTAAGTCAGCAATAAGCAGTGGCAAACCGCCGGTAGTGAAGAACTTTTCACACCGGCGGTTTTTTTCTCTGTGATATTGCCCACGAGTGTATTTCCGGCGGTTTATCTCCGTTTGTTGCGCTTCTTTTTAGCCTTGGCCTTGTTATTCGTCAGCGCACGCAGCCGTTCGGCTTGGCGGTCATGGCTTTTCTTCGTGCGCTCCCGCCTTCCTTTTACTTCCACCAGCTCAAAATCCACCGACCGTTCATCCAGATTAACCCCGATGACCCGCACTTTGACGCTGTCACCGATGCGGAAAATCCGCCCTGTACGCTCCCCGATCATGGCATAGTGTTTATCATGGAAGTGATAATAATCGTCAGTTAAGTAGCTGACATGGATCAGTCCTTCCACAGTATTGGGCAATTCAACAAACAGGCCGAACGGAGCAACACCGCTGATCACTCCTTCAAATTCCTCGCCAATCTTATCCTGCATAAACTCCGCTTTTTTCAAATCGTCTGTTTCCCGCTCAGCATCAACGGCCAAACGCTCCCGCTGAGAAGATTGTTCGGCAATCAGGGGTAATTTCTCTGCCCAATGAGCCTGAGTTTTTTCGCTCATATTTTGTTCAAACAGATAGGTGCGCATCAGCCGGTGCACGATCAAATCAGGGTAACGGCGGATGGGCGAGGTAAAATGGGTGTAAAATGGCGTGGCCAAGCCAAAATGACCTACGCTTTCCGGAGAATAGCGTGCCTGCTGCATGGAGCGTAACATGACCGTGCTGATCACGGTTTCTTCCGGTGTATCTTTAATCTGCTCCAACAGCTGTTGCAATGAACGGGGATGCACCCGGTTGGCCGAGCCGCGGACCACGTAACCGAAGTTGGTGATAAACTCCAAGAACGCTTGCAGTTTTTCCGGCTTGGGATCCTCATGGATACGATAAATAAACGGCACATTGAGCCAGTGAAAATGTTCAGCCACCGTTTCATTGGCTGCCAGCATAAACTCCTCAATGATCTTCTCGGCAATGGAGCGCTCTTGCAGCACCACATCAACTGGTTTCCCTTCCTCGTCCACCACCACTTTCGCCTCTTTGAAATCAAAATCGATGGCGCCGCGCCGCATACGCTTGTCCCGTAAAATCAAGGCCAGCTCTTTCATCAGATCAAAGAACGGAACCAACGGCTCATAGCGTTTTAACACCTCTTCATCTTCCCGCTCCACGATCTTGCGCACATTGGTATAGGTCATACGCTCAGTCGTGCGGATCACACTGGGGAAAAATTCATGGTGGATCACTTCCCCGTCCGGTGTAATTTCCATTTGGCAAGTCAA
Source organism: Caldalkalibacillus thermarum (assembly GCF_014644735.1). Classification (NCBI taxonomy): domain Bacteria; kingdom Bacillati; phylum Bacillota; class Bacilli; order Caryophanales; family Bacillaceae; genus Caldalkalibacillus; species Caldalkalibacillus thermarum. The sequence goes on from NZ_BMKZ01000015.1 coordinate 53,485, forward strand.
GGTGAGCCGGTCCACTTTAGGATTTAAACTGCAAATACCGTTGGACAAGCGGTGGGGCAACATGGGAATCACCCGGTCAACCAGATAGACGCTGTTGCCCCTTCTGAATGCTTCTTCATCCAGCGCCGATCCTTCCTTGACATAGTAGCTGACGTCGGCAATATGTACGCCCAACAAGTAGTTGCCCTCTTTGTTTTTTTTCAAACTGATGGCATCATCCAGATCTTTGGCATCCTCCCCGTCAATGGTAACAATCGTTTCATGACGAAGATCCCGCCGCCGTTCGATTTCAGCCGGATCAATTTCGTCGGGAATCGCTTCCGCCTCTTTCATCACCTCTTCTGGAAATTCTTCTGGCAGCTGGTATTTGCGGATGATGGATAAAATATCAACGCCGGGGTCATTTTTGTGCCCCAGTATTTCAGTCACTTCCCCTTCAGGACTGCGCCGCCCTTCCGGGTATTTCGTGATTTTAACCACCACTTTGTGCCCTTCAACTGCCCCTTTTGTCTTTGCTTTGGGAACAAAAATATCCTGAGCGATATTTTTATCATCAGGAACCACAAAGCCGTAATACTCCTGATCCTGGAAAGTCCCAACCACCTCGGTCAAGCCCCGCTCCAATATGCGGACGACTTCCCCTTCCAGGCCAGGACCCGTGCTTGTCCGGTTCAAGCGAACCAGGACAATGTCCCGGTTCATGGCGCCATTCAAATCTTTCTCAGCAATATAGACATCGGGATCCTCGGGATGCTCGGGAATCAGAAAGGCAAATCCCCGTCCATGCCCTTGGATGCGTCCCTTGATCAGATTCATGCGTTCCGGCACACCGTAACGGTTAGTCCGGGTACGGACAATCCTTCCCTCTTCCTCTAAGAGATTTAAAAGTTTCATTAAGTTTTTAAACTCATCAGCAGACCCGATCTCCAGCATGTCTTGCAGCTCTTGCACGCTAAGCGGCTTGGTGGCTTGTTCTTCAAAAAACTCAAGCAATGCCATTTTGTCGATCATCGCTGTCACTCCTTTCCCGTTAAGTATTCATATGTTGAGTAAAATATTCAAGTGTTGGGGTGCGATCTCGTGGTACTTTCGATGCGCCGGATAAACTGTGTGACTGTCTCATGCAACCTGTCCTGCTCACGATCAAGGGTAATGATGTGACCGGACTGTTCGAACAGCACCAGCTCTTTATCCGCACTGCCGATTTGTTCATAAAGCATCTGTCCGCTCGCAGGATGGACCGTTTCATCTTGTACGGCCTGAATAATCAGGGCAGGTTGCTTAAGGCGGGGGAGCACATACCGGACATTGTGCATCAATTCCTCTAAACTAACCACACAAGATAAAGGAGTCCGCTCATAGACATAGAGATGAGGCTCGATATGATCCGCCTTCCGTCCTCTCCGCTTAGCATAAGGGAACATATATTGCAGGTATCTGGCCAGACTGAGACGAGGATCTCTCACTTTTAGGGGGGCACACAAGGTCACAATCCCCGCCACCGGTTCATGCTGGGCTATTTTTAAAGCCAGCAGCCCACCCATGGACAAGCCAACCACCACAACAAGCTCACACCCCTCCTCCCGCAACAGCCGGTAGCCATCTCTGGCGCTGACAAACCAGTCCACCCATGTGGTACAGCCCATCTCTTCCGGTGTGACTCCATGTCCCTTTAACAAGGGGGCATGCACCGTCCAGCCCGCCGCATGCAAATGCCGCCCAAGGGGCTTTAACTCCAGTGTGGTACCAGTAAAACCATGGATTAAAAGCACACCCGTTGTGCTGCCATCTGCTTTGAACAAAAACGGCGCTGGTTGTGCTTGCATTTGCCTCACCGCTGCCTCCCTATGTCAACCTCAATTTCTTGTCAAGCAGTAGGTATATCAAAAAATTGGCTCACTTTACGGATCACCTGTTCTTGTTCACAATCATGGCAAATGACATGCTTGGATTTTTCCAGCCAAACAATTTCCTTGCTGGGCGATTTCACCTGTTGGTATACATAGTCTGCGCTTCTCGGGTCGGCCAGATCATCTTTTTTGCCATGGATAATCAATACAGGCACATCAACTTTATTGATTTCCGGTGTTAACGTCCGAACCATTTTGCGAAACTGAAGCACCGCCCTGAGCGGTGTCTGCGTGATTTTGGTTTTATATCTTTCCAAGGTAGATATCATTGCCCCGTTGTCTTCCCAGCCTTCCCGCAAAAGATCAGCCACATCCCTGATGATTTGCTGTGGATTGGGAGCATACACAGCCGGGCTTAACAAAACCAATTTTCTTACCGGAAAGCGGTTGGCCAAATATGCTGCGATCAAACTGCCCATGGAAAAACCGACGAGATGCAGCCGCGTACATTGCCGGACAATCCTGCCACATTCCCGCTCGGCAAAGGTGACCCAATCCTGCCAGTTTATATCTTTCAGGCTTTCCCTTGCACCGTGTCCTGGGAGGGTGGGTGTGTGAATCAGCCAATCGGTATGACGCTTCAAGTGTTCAGCAAGCGGCATCACTTCATGGGGGCTGCCGGTAAAACCATGGATCAGCATGCAGCCTTTCACTTGATGTCACTCCCTCGCAAGCAAGTATCCCATGATTTTATCATACCCGTTTTTTTCCTGTTTAAAAATAAAAACAGCAGGAACCCTCCTGCTGCTACCTTATGCTGCTCTGTCTCGTCTTATTGTACAATGTAGGCTACGGCCAGGGTCAGTAAAATGAAAATGGTACCAAACACCACAGTCAATTTGCCCAGCAAGGCATCGATGCCGCGGGCTTTCGTTTTGCCCAGCAGTTGCTCTGAAGCACCGCTGATTGCACCTGACAGTCCGGCGCTCCGTCCAGATTGCAATAAAACGACAGCAATAAGGGCGAGGGATATCAGAATGAGCAATACTTTCAACAAGCCAGTCATCTGTTCCACCTCCACTAGATCACTATTGTACTATAGCACAGATTGGACAGGGTTTCAAATCATTATGATTTGGTTTGCAAAACAACTTTTTGTGCTGCTTGGACCGCTGTTTGACAAAGCAGTTGATAAACATTTCAAGTGTAAATCTGACTTGTGCAGCCATGTCTTCACCTTCCATCGCCGTTATACAAAAAAATATGACATATATCTGGGCAACAAGTTTTACAAACTTTATGCAAAAGATATAAAATATACTTATGAAAGGAGGCGTTATACGATGTACGATATTGCCATTATCGGTGCAGGTCCTGCAGGCGCCAGCGCGGCTCTGTTTACATCAAAAGCGGGAAAGAAAACCATTCTGTTTGACCATGACAAAAGCATCACCAAACGGGCTCGGATCGAAAACCACTACGGAATTATGGAAATCGCAGGGCCTGACTTGGTAGACATTGGCAAAAAACAGGCTGAAAAATTTGGCACCCAACTGGTGAATGAAGAGGTCACCGATATAAACAAACAAGGAGATACCTTTGTCATTCACACGGCTAACGACACATATGAGGCCAAATACATCATCCTAGCCACCGGCCTCTCTACTGACCTGGCCGAGAAGCTTGGTCTGAAAACAAAACCTGGAACCGAGCCGAGAATTAAAACCATTGTTGAAACCGACCCGCAAGGAAAAACAAATGTTGAGAAAGTATGGGCCGCGGGCACAGTCGCCGGTGTCAGCGTACATACCATTATTACTGCCGGTGACGGCGCCAAAGTCGCCATTAATCTCCTCAGCGAAATCAATGGCGAACGGTATGTTGACCATGATGTTTTAAAATAATTCCGCCTATATACGGAGAGGATCCTCTTAACTGAAAGGAGGATCCTTTTACTTTTACCCCGGACCCGTCTTTTTCCAAATTGCTAAAATTATCATACCACATCTGCCTATTGTCAACACGTTTTGAAAAGTCTTGCTCACGCCAAGCACTTTTATTGCTGGACAAGATCAGCCAGTGCTATCATAGAGACAAATGTTTAAGGAGGCAGGCATGATGAGTAAAAATATTGCTCACAAACTTGGACAGGGGATGACACCCCAAGATTTTATTGAGGGAATGACCGTTAATCGCGATAAACTGACTAGCTGGTATGACCGGTTTGTCTGGGCTGAAGACAAAAGGTCTGCCTTTCAACAGTTAAGGAACCGCCGGGATCTGCGCTGTGCCATCATTGCCTCTGACTGGTGCGGAGATGTGGTGCGCAATCTGCCTGTTGTCCTCAAGGTGGTGGAAGAGGCGGAGATTCCCACGGAAATTTTTATCATGGAACAACATCTGGACCTGATCGATCAATTTTTAACCATGGGCGGCCGGGCCATCCCTAAAGTGCTATTTACCGATCAGGACGGCAATGTGCTGGCTGAATGGGGACCGCGACCCGCTTATGTGCAAGAACCTATGGTGCGTTTCAAACAGGAAAATCCGGATCCTAAGGCCCCGGATTACGACGAGAAAAAGACAGCGGCCTACGAAGAAATATTAAAACGTTATGGGAAAGGGACGGATTATCAAAAGCTGATTGTGGATGAACTGTACAGTCTGCTGTCAGCGATTTAATGGTTTTCTAAGGCACTACAAACATCGTAGTCCGTGATGTCAATCTCCATTTCCCTTCCCAAAGCAAGCTTGGCAAGTTCAGCACCCAGATATGGCCCAACCGTTAATCCTGAAGAGCCTAGTCCATTGGCAATTAGCACCCCTTTATAACCCGGTAAAGGGCCTACAACAGGGAGAAATCCTGGAGTTAGTGGCCGAAAGCCCACTCTTGTTTCAAGCACGGTACCGTTAGCTAAACCAGGGGCAATCTCCAGTGCTTTGTTAAGAATTTCATGCAGGCCACCGGCTGTCACTCTGGCATCAAAGCCAACATTGTCTTCGTGTGTTGCGCCTATGACGACCCGGCCGCCTTCAAAGGAGAGAATATACTTGTTAGCAGGGGGCATGACTACCGGCCATTTACTCGTATCTGTATCTGGGAGTTCTAGGTGAACGATTTGGGCTCTTTGTGGAGCCACCTGCAATCGAACGCCTAGTGGTTGCAATAGCGCTTTTGCCCAAGCGCCCGTTGTGACAATCACTTGATCAGCATATAATTTCTCTCCGTTTACCTTGATGCCAATCACATGGTTATCTTCGGCAACCAGCGTCGCATCACCATAAAGAAAAGAAGCCCCGTAGCGCTTAGCAACATAAACAAGCGCTTCGCGTAAAGCTCTGCCGTTCACACGGGCTCCCCCACTGATATGTACGGCGCTATACTGCTCTTTCAACGGTGGAAATAAATCTTTCGTCTCCTTAGGGGACAAGCGCGTAATTTCTCCTATTTCCGGAGCGTCCTGGCGCCGTTTATACGCCCTTTCCTCTATTTTATCCAGCTTTTCTTCATCCGTGTGCAAGCAAATGGTCCCGACCCGTGCATACCCTGTATCTGTTATCCCCTCTTCCTCCAATTCTTTAATTAAAGCAGGATAATGCCTCGCTCCGTTTTTAGCCAGCCGATACCATGCTTTATTCCGACGTTGCGTCACCCACGGACAAAGAATGCCTGCAGCTGCATCCGTAGCCTGTCCTGGATCTTGACGGTCAACTAACGTCACCTTTGCTCCAGCTTTAGCCAGATGATAAGCGGTAGATGCCCCGAGAATCCCGCCGCCAACGACAATACAGGTTTGCATCAATAACACCTTTCTATGTTTTTGCTGTTCATGTCTAAATTTTACATCACTGTTTGACGGGACTCAATGCAAACGTTTGACAAACCAAACATCGCCGATGTTCGCCATCATCATTCCGATGTTCAAAGAAACCGGCGATGGCCAACTTGTAAAAAATCTTTTAAAATGTTGGTGTTTCTTTTGTTATCCAGTTCGCTTTTTCCATTAATGCTTAAAATGGTCATAATCTCCATTTGTCATGATCTCATCGATGAGCTCTTCGGTAATACTGGACAGGCGGTACATGGCCAGCGGCAAACGCTCAAAATATTCTCTTTCTCCCAACCGGTACCGGATGAGAGGCGAAATGGCATAGAATGGATAGCCCTGTTCAACCGGTGCAAAGGTAAATTCTATCGTAAACGATTCCCCTGAAGAGAGATGAACAGGTTCGTTAAATGCATGCTGATTGAGGCGAATGTCACTCAAAGTAATAGTTCTATTCTCTAACTCGATGCTTTCAATAACAATTTCCTCCGTTGACTGGTTTTGTAGTTTAGCTGAAAATTCAAGTTCAGGGTAGATGACGGTATAGGACTCAACAGGTTGAAAAATACGATCGGCTTTCCTGTCTGTGACGTGAAAGAGAAGATGCCCAATATCAAAAGCATGAGTGGACTCATCATCAAAAACAATTTCAATTGTCTTCGCTTCATAGCTTCCTGCTTTCTCGGCAGAGATATCGAGAATCAGATTTACCAACCGATAATGATCCTTAATGCGATCTCCGCGCTCTATGAAAAAATCATCCACATTCAGTCCCGAGTTTGGCAGTGACACCTCTTTGACTTTACGGATAGAGGAAGATTCATGCCATTTTTTCTTTTCGAGCATAATGACATTGAGAGAAAAAGATTCATTCAATTGGAACTCGTACACTGCATCCCAGCTGGCAGCATACAATACCGGTTGATTTTCACTGGATAACAGAAAAAATCCAACGGGCAATAACAATAGAACAGAAATTCCAACAATCATGACTCGTTTCATCGTTAACGACTCCTCGTATAGTATGTTTAGAAAGATTTTTTAATCGAATTTCCAGTTGGAGATGCTCCTTGAACCCCAGAGATACAGAATTTATGACAAAACGCTGGTTAATATCGATTCTGGAGTACAAGTGGGAAAGGAGAAAAATTTGACCTTTATTGATAGGGTGGTTGTGGCACTTGAACTCCAACGATATTTTTTTGCTTTTGCCCAAGCTCCGGTTAAGTATTTCTCAAAACGATTTACTGTGGTTGGTCCGGATATTTTTGAAGCATGATAGGTATTTCCGCAAGTGACACATCCGACTTGAATCTCAACGTCGTCAGTCTGGATTTGTTCGTAATCATGTTCTACTTCATGAACTTCTACCCAACACCCCTTATTTGGATCCTTTCCCACATGATCTCCTTCTTAAATAAATATACAATATTGGAATGTTTTATTCAATTTAATTTTTAGAAAATTATTATTGAACTGATTTCTCTGCCTGGGATGGAAAACTGGGATCATTCAAGCGAAAGGACGGATAGAACGCTGGATTAGAACATTGATCTGTTGTGCTGGTTTTAAGATGTACAGGTCGAGAAGAGGAGGGTTGTCTGGCTCCATGGAGCACCCTCCTCCCCCCATGGCAATGATCTGCTTTTTTGTCGGCTGACTACCCCTTGATTAAGTTTGGAGCCCATTGTTTCCTTACATAATCGACCAGCTGGTTGCCCCGATAAACACAATGATGTTCATACATGTGCTGCTCCTCAAATAACGCGGGTAAAAATTTAGGAATGTTGCTGACTATGCCCAAATTTTCAGGATCCATAACCCAATCGATATGCTTCCAATCTAAAATCCCCTCGTCATTTTTCTTTGGGGTTATGTATGGGATGTCAATGTCCAGTTCAGCGGTGTAAACATACATACCTCCGTAACGGGCATGATCTACGTTCCATCTCACACAACCTCTTAAAACCGGCTCTATGTTTAACCCCGCTTCTTCAGCTATCTCTCTTTTCATGCTTGTATCAGGAGACTCACCGGGGTCTATCTTCCCGCCAATCCCGTTCCACATGCCTTGCCAAGGCGCTTTTTCCCTGTTAAGCATGAGAATGTGGTTATCCCGTCTGATGAAGCAGAGCGTGTACTCAAACACCTTCGCCATCCTCCCGTTCATGATCTTTTGTGCTTATGGTGCTGCTGATACTCCTCATAGCTGACTCTTGGGAGTTCAAAATAGTCTGTTGTCCGGGTGTAATAAGCTCCTCCCATGCGGCCTACCGCTTTCAGTAAAGCGGGGTCAACTTTCCCGTTACGTGTGACTTGGGGGTCAATATGAAAAGCCAGCACTTCCCCGATAATAAAATAAGCGGGACGCGGACCGTACTCATGAATATCGACCAAACGGCATTCCATATGCATTGGAGATTCCTTCACTCTGGGGACACGGACAAAACGGGAAGATTCTGCTGTCAAACCGACCTCCTCCAGCTCACTCACCTCAGGCGGAAACTCCACAGCGGTCAAATTCATCCGCTCAGTCAATTCTTCCGTGACCACATTAACGACAAACTCTTTGGTCGCTAGAATGTTGCGGGGAGTATCTTTAGGGCCGCCAGCTGAAAAACCGATCATGGGCGGATAAGTGCAAACCACCGTGAAATAGCTGTGTGGAGCCAAATTAACCACTCCTTCTGCACTCAGACTGCTGACCCAGGCAATGGGCCGGGGCGTGACCAGGCTGTTTAACAATTGATAACATTCCTTGCCGCTTAATTCCTTCACTTCATAAAACATAGAGATCTCCTCCTATTTTGTACTGTGACATACTCCCACCACCTACGCTAACGCTTAGAGGTGGGGGCTTCTCGGGTAATCCCGTCTCATGATGGGAAGTTGACCGAGCGATCCCCGTGTGCCCCACGGTTCCAGCAAGAATTTAGGCAGTCCCTAACTGTTTCAGACCTTCCTTTTTGATATTGATGGCGGCGTTGGTGTCTCTGTCTGCCACAAAACCGCATGCACAACGAAATAGACGTTCGGAAAGCGATAGAGACACCTTCACTCGACCACAACATGAACACGTTTTGGATGAGGGGAACCATTTGTCAATTTTGATCAGCTGCTTTCCCTGTTCTTCTAACTTGTACTGAAGGAAAGTAGTGAACATGCCCCAGCCGTTGTCGTGGACGCTTTGACCGAAATGGAGGGCTTGAGCCATCCCTTTCATGTTGAGGTCTTCAATCACCACGGCATCATACCGGTTGGCCAATTGTCGTGAAGCCTGATGCAGAAAATCCTGACGTTGGTTGGCAATCTTTTCGTGCAACTGGGCTACTTTCAGCCGCTGTTTGTGCCAACGGTTGGAACCTTTCCTGCGGCGTGACAGCACCCGTTGGGCTCGGGCCAGTTTTTCCAAGGCTTGCCGATAGAATCGAGGATAATTGGCTCTCTTACCCTCGCTATCGACATACAGCGTATTCATGGAAAAATCGAGCCCAACAACGTTTTCTATTTCTTTTGGCACCGGTTGGTGCTCGTATTCGGTCAGGATGGAGATAAAATATTTTCCTGTTTTAGTTTTCGTGATCGTGCACGACTTGATGGTGTGGTCAGCAGGAATTTCTCGATGTTGCTTGAATTTGACCCATTTCAGTTTGGGTAGCTTGATAGAGCCATCGGCAAGCTTCATGTTGCCATTGACCATGTTTGTGGTATACGACTGTTTCGCCTTGCGGCTTTTGAACTTGGGAAATCCCGCTCGGCCAGAGAAGAAGTTGGTGAATGCTTTTTGCAAGTTTAATTGAGCGTTGGCTAAGGCAAGGCTATCGACTTCTTTAAGCCACGGAAAATCTTTTTTGTACTTGGCCGGAGTGGGAAATTTGTGCTGTTTCAAAGCTTCTTTGTCGTCTTTGAACGTGTCATAGATGTGTTGACGTTCCTCAAGCATTTTGTTGTAGACGAAACGGACGCAATCGAACGTTTTGGCGAGCAGTTGTTCCTGTTCTTGTGTTGGATACAGACGGAATTTGTAGGCTTTGTTGGCCATATCCGCATCACCTGCCCACAATACGAACGTTTGTTTGATTTTATTTTACCACAATCATCATATTGAGGCTACATCAAACCGACATTCATCTCCCACTTTCGCTTCGCTTAGAAGTGGGAGACTTCTTTCGGAGGTAAGTTAAACCAAGACCAGCCATAAAAACCAGCCGATCATGATCAATTGGACCACCAATTTGAACAAGGTGCTGCTCACAAAACCAAGCAGCGTCCCGACGGCCACCCGCACTGCCTGACCGGGATCTTGCTGCCGTGTCAGCTCAACCAATGTGACAGCCAGGAAAGGAGCCACGATCAAGCCTACAGGGCCCATCAGAAAAGGTCCCACAATGAGCCCGCCAACAGCAGCCCATTGGGAAACCCTTGATCCGCCGTATTTCCGGACAAAGTAGAGATTGGACACATAGTCGGCCGCAAAGACAAGCAGTGTGAAAACAGCCATCACGACCCAAAAGGAGGTTGGCAAAGCTGGTGCTACCGCAAATTGATAAATGGCAAATCCGGCCCAAACCAGCAAAATGGAAGGAATCACCGGATACATAAGGCCTGCTATACTGAGTACAAATAAACTGATGATCACCAGCCACCAGACAATATCCCAAGCAGCACTTTCCATATTCAGCCCCCCATGATGGATAACTTGCTCTTATTGTAACAGTTTTGGCCGTTATTCATGTAGACCTTTGTTGACATTGAACTCAAACGATATTCTTATGCTCATCAAAAAATTGCACTAACTTTTTAATATCGGTTGTGATCAGGACAATGTCCTTTTGGTCTAAAAGCATGTAAGCTGGTACTCTAATTTCTGTAAATTCTGATAATATGACTATTGTTATAATTTTATCAGTATCAATGGCTGCATAAAAATTCTCATAAAATTGACTCTCCTCTGCTTGAAAAAACATGTCCTCTGTAAACACAACAACACTGTACATTCCCTCAACACGTGATCGCATTTCAAGTATTAACTCAGTTTTGTTTATATCCGCTGGTGTGATTTCATCTGAATGACAGCTGGCCAAAGTCATTAGCAACCCAATGACGAGCATAACTCAGGAAGTGACAACCCGCATGAGAGGCGTTTATCGACTGGATACTGTCTGAGCAGGGGCAATATCTCGTTGAAAAAACCGGCTATGTTCCCGCGCGTGGTCGTTAACTCGCAGGCAAAGAGAACAGGGCGCAAAAGCCCCCGCCGCCAATTATACTTTGCACTGTTGTATCACTTGGAGCAAAGTCTAAAAAATTCATCTAACAGGATGAAAAACTCAGGCTTATCCCAATCCTATCCCATATAAAACAAATACAGACCTATGCTTACGGACAGAATACCAAATATGGCATTGAGATAGATATATCTATGGTATGCTTGGTCTTTTCTTTGCTCTTTCAAGTATAAAACCATCTCAGTCAATAGTTCTTTTGCATAGGGAAACCTCCACCATTTCTTGAAAGTAACGGTATAGTTTCTGAGTCCTTTACGGTCTTGGTCTCCCCAGGTTACCCTCATTTCCAGGTCATATTCCGGGAGCTTTATAAGTTTATATTCCTCTATGCTATACCCGTTTTCGGCGGGGCCTGTAAGTTGATATTCTGCATTTATATCTTGAAGCACCTTTTCCACTGCAGCAATAACAATTTCTTCTGTTATCTTATTGGCTTTGATCCGCTTGCCATGTATGAAAAAATGAAAAAGAAATAAAACCGCAAGTACACACACGAAAAGAAACAAAAGGTGAACTCCTTCTGGAAATACACGCAAACCTTCAACGATAAAAATGATGGAGGCAATAACAAATTGGACCCAGCGACTGAAAAAACTATCCAACATAATGCCCTTATTCTTTTTGTACCGCCACGCTTCGCAGAAACAGAGAATGCCCATGATCATAAACGAGACAAAATGTACAAAAAATTGATTCACCGTCATCCTCCTTTTAGCCAACTTGCAGTTGGGCACGCAATGTCTCGTACCACTCATTCAGCTGTATCCTTGAGATGTGCAGTGCTTCCTGGTCAATGCTTACAGTTCTTATTTTCATTTAGCCGTTGGGATATAAACATGATTACCATTCCAGTTGAGATAAAGATTATACGTGACATACTCCCACCACCTACGCTAACGCTTAGAGGTGGGGGCTTCTCGGGTAATCCCATCTCATGATGGGAAGTTGACCGAGCGATCCCCGTGTGCCCCACGGTTCCAGCAAGAATTTAGGCAATCCCTAACTGTTTCAGGCCTTCCTTTTTGATATTGATGGCGGCGTTGATATCTCTGTCTGCCACAAAACCGCATGCACAACGAAATAGACGTTCGGAAAGCGATAGAGACACCTTCACCCGGCCACAACATGAACACGTTTTGGATGAGGGGAACCATTTGTCGATTTTGATCAGCTTCTTTCCCTGTTCTGCTAACTTGTATTGAAGGAAAGTAGTGAACAGGCCCCAACCGTTGTCGTGGACGCTTTGACCGAAAAGGAGGGGTCGAGCCAGTTTTTCCAAGGCTTGCCGATAGAATCGAGGATAATTGGCTCTCTTACCCTCGCTATCAACATACAGCGTATTCATGGAAAAATCGAGCCCAACAACGTTTTCTATTTCTTTTGGCACCGGTTGGTGCTCGTATTCGGTCAGGATGGAGATAAAATATTTTCCTGTTTTCGTTTTCGTGATCGTGCACGACTTGATGGTGTGGTCAGCAGGAATTTCTCGATGTTGCTTCAATTTGACCCATTTCAATTTGGGTAACTTGATAGAGCCATCGGCAAGCTTCATGTTGCCATTGACTATGTTTGTGGTATACGACTGTTTGGCCTTGCGGCTTTTGAACTTGGGAAATCCCGCCCGGCCAGAGAAGAAGTTGGTGAATGCTTTTTGCAGGTTTAATTGAGCGTTGGCTAAGGCAAGGCTATCGACTTCTTTGAGCCACGGAAAATCCCGTTTGTACTTGGCCGGAGTGGGAAATTTGTGCTGTTTCAAAGCTTCTTTGTCGTCTTTGAACGTGTCATAGATGTGTTGACGTTCCTCAAGCATTTTGTTGTAGACGAAACGGACGCAACCGAACGTTTTGGCGAGCAGTTGTTCTTGTTCTTGTGTTGGATACAAACGGAATTTGTAGGCTTTGTTGGCCATATCCGCATCACCTGCCCACAATACGAACGTTTGTTTGATTTTATTTTACCACACTCATCATATTGAGGCTACATCAAACCGACATTCATCTCCCACTTTCGCTTCGCTTAGAAGTGGGAGACTTCTGTCGGAGGTAAGTTAAAAATAGATATTAAAATCTTTGGACTTATGGATTCCGGTTCCATGCTTGACTAACCCTTGTCGCTTTAACGCTTGTGTCCAGCTTTAACCCATCAGACAAAAACGACCGTTTTGTTATTGTAAGGAATAATGCGGTCTTCAAGGTGCCATTTAACGGCCCGAGCCAGAACAACGCGCTCGATGTGGCGACCGATTCGTTTTAAATCTTGAACATTATGGCGATGATTGACCCGAGAAACATCTTGTTCGATAATCGGCCCCGCGTCCAGTTCATTGGTCACGTAATGAGACGTGGCCCCGATCAGTTTAACCCCGCGTTCGTAAGCACGTTCATATGGCTTGCTTCCGACAAATGCCGGCAGAAACGAGTGATGAATATTAATGATGCGATTGGGGTAATGGGCCACAAACTCAGGTGATAACACTTGCATATATCGGGCAAGCACGATCAAATCAACGTTATCGGCAAGCAGTTCCAATTGTTCCGCTTCGGCAGCCCTTTTTGTCTCTTTGCTGACCGGAATGTGATAAAAGGGAATGCCAAACGATTCTACCAATTCCCGATGATCCTCATGATTACTGATGACAAGTGGCACTTCCGCGACTAAATCTCCGGACTGTAATTGCCAGAGCAGCTCCAGCAGACAATGTTCTTGCTTGGAGACGAAAATGGCCATCCTCTTGATCCGATAAGCAAACGAGATCCGCCAATCCATGGCAAAACGGGCGGCCACAGGCTCAAATGCCCGGCACAGCGCCTTTTCTCTCGTTTCCAAGCCAGGGATTTCAAAGGCGACACGCATGAAAAAACGACCGCCTTCAGGATCTGTGGAATATTGATCAGATTGAATGATATTAGCTCCTTCGTTAAATAAAAATTGGGAAACAGCAGCAACAATGCCTGGTTGGTCAGGACAGGAAATGAGCAGACGGGCCCGGTTGCGGTTGCGTTCATAAAACTCGATCAGTTGTTCGTTTGCTTTAGCGTTCATAGTTACCTCCCACTTCTGTTGAATAATATATATATTAAAATATATATATTAAAGCATACTCCACTCTTGTACAAAAGTGCCTCATCAATCTAAGCCCATATTTACAACTCCCATGTAAACCATCGGCCGTGTCCATCCGTTTCCCCTACCGTGTCAGTGTATTGACCCCCGTTGATATAACAGTCAAGATGCAGTTTCTGATCCCACATGTTGTTATATATATGGAAAACATCCCTGTAACGTCCGATAGATTTTATATGTTCAATGAGTTGTAATTTCATCTCTTTCGGCATTTGATTGGCGACATGGGTATGAAAAATGCAAATGGCGGCATCAGATGTCATCTGCTCCACAATACTAGGCAGTAAAGCCACACCATCGCCTTCGATTAATTTCACCGACTGCTTGTTAAAATATTGGGCTGCCTGCCCGAAGCGTTCCCTGCGGTCATGATGTTCGGGCCAAATAAGTGCCTTCAGCCATAAATAATCTTCCGGGTCAGATAAATCATTAATGTGTAAATCTACGCCCACCCTTGATGTAACGGGCGGACTATTCGGCAGCAAAAATGGAAAGTTACCTCCCTTCACCTCGGACTCCAAACGGACATTTGACTGCTTATCGCCGTAAACCTCATCGGTTCCATATGAGTAAGAATACTTATCCCACAACAGCTGAAGCCCGGCACTTGTACCAATCTCAATGAGTGCCAACGGCTTTTTCACCCTCTCATAAATCAAACAAAAGCACGGATACAGGTACGCACACCGTCTGACTTCATTGGTCTGGACCAATTTAACTTTAAGCAAGGAAATGATCTCTTCCCGGTAAACCTGACAAAAATCCTTGAAATGGACAAACGATGCTTCTTTGGCCCTTGGGCTTGAAACAATGCTTGGAAAATATTCTTTTAAAAGATGGTCCTTCCCTTTCAAAAGAAGATAATGAACCGCTCCAAACAATAAGTTTGGTACGGGTTGTCCTTCGCGGGCATGAGAGCATAGTTCAAGCAGGTCATCATCGTCAGCTATTTTTTTAGACCAATATTCATACAACTCGCTTGATCCTTGACAATCGTTAGCAAATTGCTTAAACCACTGACGTAGTTGAGTTTTTTTCAAAGGTACGGCCTCCCCTTCACTCCATTGGCTTGTTAAAGTTGTGATATTGTTTTATTTTTAGTTTGTTGGTTCATTGTAAAATCAAATGCAACAAAAGAATGGGGCGAATTATTAGGTGATCCGGCAATCACTACTGCAATATTAGATAGAATCCTACATAGAGCAGAGATCATTCATTTAAATGGTGACAGCTATCGTATGAAATATCGTTCAACTATATTTAACTAAAACTGTAAAATCTTAATTATCGGAAAGTGTAAAACCCGAGTTCGACAGTCACTAGATAAACAAATCACTCATAAACCCTTGATACAGCTGGGTTCATGAGCCATTCAGCATGGTTGATGCGTGTATCTATGAATTTGGCTGGATCTCGAGGAACCTTGGAGGAGGGTCAACGCCTACAGCTGCGAAGATTTGGCGCTGTTTGACGGTNGTCAACGCCTACAGCTGCGAAGATTTGGCGCTGTTTGACGGTGATTTCAGTGCACTGATACAGGTCACCATTTTTCGAAGAAAAATGACCTAAAGCTAATCGTTGCAATTCGTCCCGAACCTTTCGCCAGGATTCCCCGGTATCGACTTCCACGATTCGAACCAG
>NZ_BMKZ01000016.1 GCF_014644735.1 Caldalkalibacillus thermarum
GTTCATGAGAGGCTTTAATAATAAACCGCATCCTTTTCACCTGCCAGGTGGGAGAGTCTGATTATACTTATTCCCATTGTACCAAAGCAGGTGAGGGATTAATAGATGAATCCTCACGGATTCAGGTAGGCATTTTACTTTCCGTGACGGAGGCTGTAACCAATGCCCTTAAGCATGCAGGTTCCTGTCAAGTGGAAATGTGGCAGGAGTCTGCAACAGGGGCGATCCTTTTCCTTGTGATTGACCAAGGGAAAGGCATTCAGCTTAAACATCTTCCCCAAGTGGCATTAGTCCGTGGTTTTTCCACTCGTTCATCGTTAGGCATGGGCTTCCATGTGATGAGTCAATACACCGATAAATTATTTCTAAAAAGTGACCGGGCGGGAACCGTTGTGGGACTATATTTCTATAAGACACTGGGATTGACGTCATAGGGAAGGAGGGGTCAGTGATGGATCATGTGGCCTTGGGTGATACCGTTGAGGAAGCTGTGCATAAAGCTTTAGAAGAAAAAGGATGGCAAAGGGAAGATGTAGAAATAGAAGTCCTAGACCCTGGAAAAAGAGGGATTTTTACCAAACGTCAGGCTGTGGTTCGGATCAGAAAAAAACAACCCGGCCAAACTCAACAAGCAGATCATTCTGCAGGCATGACAAATGAATTGAACGAAGAGAATTTAGTCCAATGGTTAAGTTTGCTTGATCACTCCTCCCCCAGTACAGACAAAGTACCAAGTACCCATTCTGTGCAGGGGGAGCTTTCCTCCCCTGCATCTGCACTGACTGAAGCCACAGAAGATATGGTGTGGTGGGAGGAAAACCGCTTGTGTATGAACCGGGAGCTGTTTGAGAACAATGTTATTCTCTTCCCTCCCCAAAGAGCCAAGTTATTGCTTAATGGAAATCCCCTTAAACATATGGTTGTTTTATCTGCCGCGGACCAGGTGACACTACATCCTGATCTTGGTGAATTAAAAAACTGGATTCATATTGAGACTCGCAACAGGGACATTGAAGCAACGATAAGGCTTAAGGAAGAGGCAACTTTTGAGCTTATTCCACAGCTTACGCCCCATCCCGACAAAATAGAAATCCGCTTTATAGAACAAAAACGCCGTCAGCTTCCAATTACGGCTGGTGATGTGATTAAATTGCTTAATCAAAAAGGTATTGTCTACGGTATCAATTATGAACGTATTGACCAGTGGTTGAGGGAAGGATTTAAAGAGCAAAAACCCTATGTGATTGCTAATGGAAAAGATAAACAGGATGGCCGGCCCACACAGTTTAAAAAGCTGTATACCAGCCAAACACCCAGGTCAGAGGCAGGAGATGAACAAGAAGCCATTGACTGGTTTGGTGTTCATCATGTGCCAAGCGTCAAAGCAGGAGAGAAGATCATGGAGGTTATTCCGGCCTCAAAAGGGGTTAACGGGATCAATGTATATGGCCAACCCATCCCGGCTGCAGATGGAAAGGAGATCCCTCTCCGGCTGGGGAAAGGGGTTGTTTCCAGTCCAGACGGACGCTATGTGTATGCCACGATTGACGGCAGGCCGGAGATCACAAAGGGGAAAGTGAGTGTCAATCCGCTTTATGTCGTGGAGGGAGATGTGTCTCTTGAAACTGGCGGCATTAAATTCCATGGAGATGTCTTGGTGACTGGGGATGTGCTGGAAGGGCTGTCCGTTGAAGCATCGGGGAACGTGGAGATAAAAGGCTCTGTCATTGGCGGAAAAATTGTGGCTGGGCAGCATGTAAAGGTTGTCAAAAATGTGATTGGCAGTCAAGTGACAGCAGGCGGGGAAGTCTCGGCCTATCAGCTGTTGTTGAGCAGAATAGAGAGGATTTTGCAACAATTGGACATGCTATCCAAAGCTTATCACCAGCTTAAAGCCATCCCTGTCTTTAAAATGGAGGACTTATTAAAGAATGGGATAGGACGGTTAATTAAATTGCTGCTTGAATCGAAGCTGAACCAACTCGAGACAGATATAGAACAGTTTGAATATCACTTCAAACAAGCGAACATAGACCACAAACAAGTTGCTGCATGGCTCACATTACTTGTTGAGAAGTTGACAGGCTTGGGACCTTTGTCAATCAAGTCCATTACAGAAATAGAAGAGCTCGTCCATTATGGGCACGAATTGAAACAGGAATTGGAACAACATACGCTCAATCCCTGTCACGTGGCGGCCAGTTATATTCAAAATTCAACGGTTCAGGCAAGCGGCAGTATTTATGTTAAAGGAATGGGTGTGTACAATTCTAAGCTGTATGCCGCAGATGAAATTTGTGTTGATGGTGATCCCGGCATTGTCAGGGGAGGATATCTTGAATCCGGCAAAAAGATCAGAGTGCATGAGTTGGGCGTGTGGAGCGGTGTCAAATCCCACATGGTCATCAGAGAACAAGATGGGGAGGTCTGTGCAGACCACTTAAATGTGGGTGTGATTATCAGCATTAATGGGATTAGTTACCAAAACCAGCGCTATCTTCGTTGTGCCCGTCTGTGCTATGATCCTTCATCGCAGGCAATTAAGGTCATTTCATTTTCTGAGAAGGGGAGAGAGAAATGAATTTGGTGGTTCAAGTTGATGACGGCATCCATCATTTACACTGTCAAGGTGAATTGGATATGGGAACGGTCGTATCATTTGACCAGGTCATGGAGTCCATCCTACACGATGAATCATTAAAAGCTGTGATCTTTGATTTGAAGGAATTAACATTTGTTGATTCAACCGGCATCGGCCAATTGTTGAAATACTGCCAGCAATTGGACAGCCGGCAAATTCCGTACTACTTGGTTAACATCTCTGCCAATATTCAAGAAATTTTTGAGGTCCTGGGACTGTCTACTGTCATTGGACAGGAACGTTTTCAGCCTACAGCCCTTGCAGCAAAGGAACTTTTGAACAAATAATTTGGGGAGAGGAAGGATAAATCCTCTCCATTTTTTTATCAGGGAAAAATTGATTATGGGAAAAATCTTAACGATGCTCCTTAACAATCCGGCTTGCCCAACCGATATAATTAATAATTGAGAGATGAAGATGAGCTTCGAGGAAGGTGAACGGGCATGAAAATCGATCACACCCATGGCGTTTGGCGGCCCAATCCCTATCAGCAGCAGGCAGCCAAACCCGTCCAGAAAAGAGAAAAGCCGGGCCGGGATCAGGTCCAAATTTCTGCAGAAGCCAAAGCCATGTTAGATACCCAAACCGCTCTCAACCAAAAGCGGCAGGCTAAATTGGAGAGGATTAAAAGCGAGCTGGAAAGCGGCACTTATCAAGTGGACAGCAGGAAAGTGGCTGAGCGCCTTTTTGATTTCTGGTTTAGACGAGGCTAAAGGAGCGGATTCTGCTATGCGCATGTTGATCGCCACTCTGGAAGAGATGATCCAGGTCCATGAGATGATGCTGGACATTGCCCAAAAGAAGCAGGAGGTCTTGGTGAAGGGGGACGTTCAGCAGCTGTTGGCCTTGTTGCAGGAAGAAGGGAAATGGTTGAAGCAGATGAGCAAGCTGGAACATGAACGGCAGTTTCAAGTGGAAGATTATTTGAGACGGCTTGGGCTTAAAGCCGAGGAGGACATCACCTTGTCCCGCCTGTTGCCCCTGATTCCTGACAAGGAAGAAAGAAATCAGGTTGAGGCGCTGGCCACCCAGTTGGTTGAAATCATTGGCCGCTTGCAACGGCAAAATGAGCTGAACATGCGCCTGACCCAGGATGCGCTTAAGGTGGTCAACCACTCGCTGGAGGTGCTCACCCAAAGTGAACCGGAGCTGACTTACCAGAAGCCGGAGCAGAACGGGAAAAACCATTCTTCAGAACCATCCAGGCGAAGCTTTTTCGATACTAAAGCATAGGGAGTGAGAGGATGAGATCTACGTTTCATGGCTTGGAAACGGCCAAGCGGGGCTTGTACGCCCAGCAAACCGGCATCAATACCACAGCGCACAATATTGCCAACGCTAACACCAAAGGCTATACCCGGCAGCGGGTCAATTTTACCGCCTCTGCCCCCATTGAAGTCCCGGCCCTGAACCGGTCGGTGGCTCCGGGCCAGTTGGGAACCGGCGTTAATTTTTCTTCCATTGTGCGTTTGCGGGAAAAGTTTTTAGATGATCAATACCGCAACGAGGCCAGTTCCTACGGTTACTGGCATGTGCAAAAAGATGCGCTGGAGAAAATCGAACTGATTTTTAACGAGCCCAGTGAAAACGGCCTGCGCTCCACCATCGACCAGTTTTGGAATGCCTGGAGTGATTTGAGCCGGGAACCGGAGAACCTGACGGCCCGGGCCGTGGTGCGCGAGCGGGCCCAGGCCATGCTGGATGCTTTTCAATATGCAGAAACCAAACTGAAAGAGTTGCAAAAAGACTTGGAAGTCAGCTTTGAAGTCAAGCGGATCGAAGCCAATACCTATATTCAGCACATCGCCCAACTGAACAAGGAAATCCGCCGCATTGAAGGAATGGGCATGAACGCCAACGATTTGCGTGACCAGCGGGATGTGCTGGTTGATGAATTGGCCCGGCTGGTGGCCATTAAAGTGGAAGAAGACAGTCAGGGGATGTACACCATTACGCTGCAGCGTAGCGGCAGTGAGGATATAAAGTTAGTCGAAGGCATCGCGTATTACACGATAGGTGAAGATGATTCCGGCAACGCAGCAGGAATTGTGGAGCTTTCGGCTGTTCAAGAAAATGGCCTTAGCGGCGAGTTGCACAGTTTGTGGAAGGCTGAGAACGAAATTGTTCAGGGATACTTGAATGAACTGCGGGCAATGTTCTTTACATTGGTTTACGGTGAAGTTGAAATCACTGTGCCGGCTGACAGTGCACTGTACGATCCGGAGAATCATACTTTGGTGGAATATAAAGCAGGAGATAAGATAACGGTTAATGGAATTAATGGCCTTCACCAGCTGGGTTGGACGTTGCGTGAGGAAAATGGAAATGCCATTGGCGGTCCGCCATTATTTGTTTTGGCAGATGGAACTGATTTTGAAAATATATCGTTTGAAGATTTCCGCATTGCTAATGTGCGCCTCAATCCTGATATCGCTCATAATGCGGGGTTGATTGCCGCTTCGGCACGTGTTGAAATCGTGGATGGACAATTGAAGGTGTTGAAAGGAAACGGAAACTTGGCTCTGATGATGAGTCAATTGCGCGACCAGGCGTTCAACATCGGGGGTGAACCGGGAACGGTAGATGACTATTACCGTTCCTTGTTAGGTAAGCTCGGGGTGCAAACCCAGAAAGCCTCCCGCCAAGCCAGCAACCAGAAAATCATCATGGAAGCTGTGGACAACCGCCGGCAATCGGTGAGCGGGGTTTCCCTCGATGAAGAGATGGTTAACCTGGTTCAGCTTCAGCATGCCTATAATGCTTCGGCACGGATGGTCACCGCAGTGGATCAGATGCTGGACACGATTATTAACCGCATGGGTATTGTCGGGCGTTAGAGTGGTTCCCGGGGTTTGTCTAGTTTGCCAGATTGAAACAGTTTAACAGTTGAGCGCCCATAAGTGGCTTGAGAAGGGATCTGGAGAGGAAGGTGTACAGAGATGAGAGTCACGCCAAAAATGATCAGCGACCAGATGCTGAACAATTTGAACCGCAATTTAAGCCGGTTGGAAAAAGTGCAGTGGCAACTGTCTACCGGGCGCAAAATCAGCAAACCGTCCGATGATCCGGTAGGTTTAAACTATGCTCTCCGCTACCGCAGTGAGCTGGCGGCCAACCAGCAATACCAGCGCAATCTGGATTCGGCTCTGTCCTGGCTGGAAAACGCCGATACCATGGTCGGACAGGTGGTGAACGTGATCCAACGGGCCCGGGAGTTGACCGTGCAAGGTTCAACGGGCAGCAACTCAGCCCAATCCTTGCAAGCGATTGCGGCTGAAATTGATCAGTTGATCGAACAGCT
This sequence comes from Caldalkalibacillus thermarum, assembly GCF_014644735.1. NCBI lineage: Bacteria > Bacillati > Bacillota > Bacilli > Caryophanales > Bacillaceae > Caldalkalibacillus > Caldalkalibacillus thermarum. Next base: position 5,943 of record NZ_BMKZ01000016.1, read on the forward strand.
GCGGGAAATTGCCAACTCCCGTTTTAACGGGAAATACATTTTTAACGGTCAGCGGACGGACCAGCCCCCTTATCCGGACGACGATTTTGCTGCGGCCCAGTTCGATACGGGAAAAATAGAATTTGAGGTTGGACGGGGCGTCACCATTGCGGTTAACCAGCATGCCGGAGAGATCTTTGGTGAAGGGACAGAAACGGATAATCTGTTTATTGTTCTGGGCCAAATCAGAGACGCGCTGCGAGACAATGACCCGGAAGCAGCAGAAGCGTTATTGGGCCAATTGGACAGCCGCATGGACAAAGTACTGGAAAAATGGGCGGATATTGGCGCCCGCTATAACCGTTTGGAGTTGATGGACAACCGTTTGAAGGACAACACACTGAACTTTACCAATCTGTTGTCCAAAACAGAAGATGCTGACCTGGCTGAGGTGATTATCAATCTGCGGACGGAAGAAAACATCTACCGTTCCAGCCTGGCTGCCGGAGCGCGCATCATCCAGCCCAGTCTGATCGACTTCCTGCGTTAGTGGATAAGCCGTGAAGTGGATGTGCGGGGGTAGGTGCGGTATAATAGGCCTAGCAGAGTGGGTTGCGGGGGACGTTATTTAATTAGCGCGCCCCCTGAGCAGGGGAAAGGAGGCCAGGAATGAGCGAGAGATTGGAAAGTATGATCAGCGATCTGGGCAAACATATCATGGGCCTGGGAGACAAGATTGACCAATTGGGTCACGCTGTTCACCGCTTGGACAAACGAATAGATAAAGTCGAACACCGTCTGGAAAAAGTAGAGCAGCGTTTGGACAAAGTGGAGCAACGCTTGGACAAAGTGGAGCAGCGCTTGGATGAACATGACAGACGCTTTGAGCAAATTGAGCAACGTCTGGACAAACATGAGCAGATGATCGAGCAATTGCTCTCTATTGTGGCCTCAACCAACCAGCGCGTAGAGGAATTGAGGAAAGAGCAGCAACAATTCCGGGAAGAAGTGAATGAGCGTTTCGACCGTCTGGAGCAAAAGGTGCACTATATTGAAATTGACCTGGAGTATCAGCATCGCCGTACGGCTGACCTGGAGCGGGATATGCACCGTTTGAAAAAGGCGGCCAATGACTAGTGGTTACACATTGTCATGTAACCGCTTTTTTGTTTGGATGGCTTGACTACCCCTGGTTTAACCAAGCGTATTTTTATGGAAAGGGTGAAACTGATGAAGGTAATACACTCCCCCCGTTTTGGACAGGTGCACTATGCAGAGGAACAAGTGATCACGTTTCCTCAAGGGCTACCAGGATTTGAAACATGTACCCGCTATGTGCTTCTGCCACTGGATGAACAGGATGAGCAGCCGTTTTATTTTCTACAGTCTATTGAGGAAGGGGATTTGAGCTTTTTGGTGCTTAATCCGCTCCGTTTTTTCCCGGACTATGAGGTCGAATTGAGTGACGCGGTGGTCGATAAGCTCCAAATAGAAAAGCCTGAGGATGTTTCTCTGTTTACTACGGTGACTGTGAGAGGCTCACTGCACGATGCGACTACCAATCTGAAGGCGCCGCTGGTCATTAATGTACCCAAGCGACTGGGCAAGCAAGTGGTTGTGGAGAACAAGGATTATCTGCTCAAGCAGCCCCTGTTTGTTCCCGAGAATAAGCAGGCCAATGCGGGGCAGAAGGGGTGATAACGGGTGCTTGTCTTGGCGCGTAAAAAAGGAGAATCCATTATTATTGATGATCAAATTGAAGTCAAAGTGGTCGCTGTGGAAGGGGATGTGGTCAAGCTGGGCATTGAAGCGCCAAAATCGGTGTCCATCCACCGCCAGGAAGTATACCAGGCCATTCAGGAGGAAAACCGGGCCGCCCGGATGACGGCTTTTGATCCGGAGTGGTTGAAGAAGTTAAAAAGTAACATTGAGTGAGGGTTGCCCATTCTGGTTTTCTGACAACTTATAAAGAAAGAAAAGTTTCCTTTACTGATCCGTTTTCTGGGAAAATATCTCTTCTAACTTAATGCTGACGCCAGGAATGATTCGAACAGGTACTTCATCTTCCTTACTGTAAAAAACGGGTCCTTCATATTGACCTTGATCATTAAGCAGATAGACCATCACAATGTGGTCAATAGGATGGACGATCCAGTACTCTTTCACCCCATGCTGTTCGTAAAGTTTCCGCTTGCGGATGTAATCGTTGGTGGCTGTACTGGGTGAAGTGACTTCAATGATCAAGTCAGGAGCCCCTTTCACTCCCCTGTCGTCCAATTTGGCCGGGTCGCAAACGACCACGATATCGGGTTGAACCACATTGATCATGTGCGCCTCCTGCTCATCTTGATTGTTCACCAGACGAACGTCAAGGGGCGCGACATAAACCCGGCAGGGATGGTTTCGCAGGGCCTGATACAGTGTGGCAGATAACGCCATGACAACCTCTTGGTGCTGGCGGGAGGGTGAAGGGGCCAGCAGGTAAGGCACGCCGTTGATCAGTTCGAGGCGCTCATCATCCGGCCAGTTCAGGTAATCGGCATAAGTATAGGTTTTGCCAGATTTTTTAACTTACCTCCGACAGAAGTCTCCCACTTCTAAGCGAAGCGAAAGTGGGAGATGAATGTCGGTTTGATGTAGCCTCAATATGATGAGTGTGGTAAAATAAAATCAAACAAACGTTCGTATTGTGGGCAGGTGATGCGGATATGCCCAACAAAGCCTACAAATTCCGTCTGTATCCAACACAAGAACAGGAACAACTGCTCGCCAAAACGTTCGGTTGTGTCCGTTTCGTCTACAACAAAATGCTTGAGGAACGTCAACACATCTATGACACGTTCAAAGACGACAAAGAAGCTTTGAAACAGCACAAATTTCCCACTCCGGCCAAGTACAAAAAAGATTTTCCGTGGCTTAAAGAAGTCGATAGCCTTGCCTTAGCCAACGCTCAATTAAACTTGCAAAAAGCATTCACCAACTTCTTCTCTTATGAACACCAACCGGTGCCAAAAGAAATAGAAAACGTTGTTGGGCTCGATTTTTCCATGAATACGCTGTATGTCGATAGCGAGGGTAAGAGAGCCAATTATCCTCGATTCTATCGGCAAGCCTTGGAAAAACTGGCCCGAGCCCAACGGGTGCTGTCACGCCGCAGGAAAGGTTCCAAGCGTTGGCACAAACAGCGGCTGAAAGTCGCCCAGTTGCACGAAAAGATTGCCAACCAACGTCAGGATTTTCTGCATCAGGCTTCACGACAATTGGCCAACCGGTATGATGCCGTGGTGATTGAAGACCTCAACATGAAAGGGATGGCTCAAGCCCTCCATTTCGGTCAAAGCGTCCACGACAACGGTTGGGGCCTGTTCACTACTTTTCTTCGATACAAGTTAGCAGAACAGGGAAAGAAGCTGATCAAAATCGACAAATGGTTCCCCTCATCCAAAACGTGTTCATGTTGTGGTCGAGTGAAGGTGTCTCTATCGCTTTCCGAACGTCTATTTCGTTGTGCATGCGGTTTTGTGGCAGACAGAGATATCAACGCCGCCATCAATATCAAAAAGGAAGGTCTGAAACAGTTAGGGACTGCCTGACTGGATCTCGAACCGTGGGGCACACGGGGATCGCTCGGTCAATTTTCCTTCGTTAGAAGGAATTACCCGAGAAGCCCCCACCTCTAAGCGTTAGCGTAGGTGGTGGGAGTATGTCACCTCAGAAAGAGCTGGCAGACAGAGCTGGATTGAAACAGTTCGCAATTTCCCGTATGGAAAGTCAAGGTGTGGTTCCGCGAGTAGATACACTGACGAAAGTAGCTGAAGCCTTAGGGTTAAAGCTCACGCTCGTTGAAGAAGAAGCAGCTGCAATTGTATGAAGGGGAGAAGACTGGAAGTAAGCCTAATTGACAAGTTGAAGGAAGAACTAGGTAAAATCTGAGCCCCATCCACCCATTCTCCTGCCCTCCCTTGTGCATACACTAAACACATAACCCTGACAAGGGAGGAAACGATGATGCCTGGCAAGAAGCGTTCCCCGGCCAAACGCCCTTCTAAACGGCACTTTGCACCCGCCATTGGAACCAAGTATCCCAGTCACCGAAAACTCAACCCATTCTGTCCCAAGCGCGCATATCCTGTAAACTCCCCCTTTTTCCCTGTTTGGCTGCTGTCCGGCTTGTGTAACCCTTTTGTGCCCATGGGACCAGCGTTCATGTTCGGCCCTTTTTTCCCGCCTGGTCCGGCCGGATTGTGGATTCCACAGATACATTCTGTTAAAAAGTGTTGATCATTACAACACAAGTCAATTTTGATTTAACTCTGTGTTTGACTTTATAAATGATTTTATTTCGGGTATAATTGGTTTAAGAATATTTGTTAGGGATAACACATATGCTATGGCTGTCACCAAATAAAGGAGTGATAGCATATGTGTAATAAGAAGGGGGAGGGTATAGATATGGCTACGGTATCTTTTGATAAAAAAATGATAATTAAAGATGATACAGCTGCAAATATTTTAATACACGAACTAGAGACTCCAAAGCATGGTAAGTTAATCCAGCCTATCAATATAAGAAAAGAATTACAAAGGGGTAGTTTGCTATTGAAAAAGAAATACTCTCGTTAAGGGAATTTCTTGAATATGCTGGTGAACAAGAGGTCACCAGATACCTTTCTAAATTTTCCTGTAATCGGAACCATGATGTTGAAAATTTTTTAAGAAGTAAAGCAGTCATATATGAAAAGGTTTCAAAAAGCAGAACGTATCTCCTTGTGGATAAGTATGCTTTAGAGAATAATAATGAAATTGAAATCATCGCATATTTTGCATTAACTGTTAAGCCTTTATATATTGGAGAAAATGTATCGAATAGTGTACGCAAAAGGCTTGATGGACTGTTTAAAAATACTGAAAATGTTGCAGGGTATTTAATTGGACAGTTAGGTAAAAATGACGTATACAAAGATCGAATATCCGGAAATGAAATATTAGGATATGCTATAAGTCTTATTATCGAAGCTTTTAACCTTGTTGGGGGAAGATTTGTTTTTGTTGAATGCGAAGATTGCCAGAAACTCATATCCTTTTACGAAAAAAATAATTTTAAAGTCTTGCAAAAGGATAATGAAACAGGTCTTGTTCAGTTATTTCGAATATTGGGTTAATTTTTTATAAGATTAGTAACTTAATGTCTCCGGTTCAAAATCGTGTTAAACACTCGCCTGCCTCCTGCCGATATATAAAGTAAAGGTAACTATCGGTGAAGGAGGCTTTTTTTATGGGAATCGAACCGGTCACATCGTCTTCACTGCATGTTAACCTGCAGCGCAAAGGGGAAAGCGAGATTCGCACCCAGCATCGGGAACAATCCCAGCAACCGGCCGAACAGCGCTTAAGTTCACCCCAGCTGGAACTGACCAAAGAAGATTTGGAAAAGACCCTTAAAGGATTGAATGAATTTTTGAAACCGGCATATAAAACTTTGCGTTTTGAACTTTACGAAGAGCTGGACCGCTATATTGTACGCCTGGTGGATCAGGAGAGCCAGGAAGTGATCCGGGAGATTCCCCCTGAGAAACTTCTTGATATGTACGTCTCCATGCTTCAGTTTGTCGGGCTGATTGTCGATGAAAAAGTGTAACTTGATGGCTGGAGGCGGTCAGCTGCCATTCAAGGGCAGGTAAAGAAAACACAATCGACAAACGGGAGGGTCACAGATGCGCATTGCCGGTTTGGCCTCAGGTATGGATATTAACCAGATTGTCCAAGACTTGATGCGGGCTGAACGGATCCCGATGGACAAGCTGTTCCAGCGGAGGGAATGGTTGAGCTGGCAGCGGGATGCCTACCGGGAGATGAACCTCGCCTTGAGAACCTTCCGGGATACGCACGCCCATATGCGTTTGCAGTCCACATTCATTGCCCTGCAAGCGATGAGCTCTAATGCAAGTGGCTTAAAGGCAACGGCCACAGCCTCAGCTCAGGCGGGAACCTATACCGTGGAAGTCATCCAGTTAGCGAAAGGGGCGGAGATCCGTTCCGAGCAACGGATCAAAGACAAAGACGGGAACGATGTCAAAGCCTCAACCAATATCTTTGCAGCCATGGGACGTGATGCAACAGAAGGCAGCTTCACCATCAAGGTCAGCGTGAACGATGGAACGAACCAACGGACAGCCGAGATCACCATCACTGCCGAAGATACCTTTTCCACACTGGCCCGCAAACTGTCCCGGGCTTCAGTGACTGAAGATGGCAAGGAGGTTTCCTTAGGTCTTCAAGCCTCTTTTGATGACACCCTGGGCCGCTTTTTTATCAGTACCCGAGAAACAGGGGAACATATGCAGCTGACCATCGGGGATGGAGTGGACGGTGCCAGCCAAACAGTCGAGTTTATCGACAAATATATTTTAGGCCGCACTGATCCTGCCACGTATGAGGGCACGTATACCGCTCAAGGACAAAATGCTATCGTTGATTTTGACGGCATTGATACAATCGAACATACTACCAATAACATCTCGGTGCGGGGGATGAACCTGACCTTGTACCAGACGGGGGAATATACGGTTACGGTCCAATCCAATCCTGATCAGGTCTTTGAGCAGATTAAAGCCTTTGTCGAAGCGTATAATGAACTGATCGACAAAATTAATGAAAAACTGAATGAACCCCGTTACAGGGACTATCCTCCGCTGACCGACGAGCAGCGGGAAGCCTTGTCCGAAACGGAGGCCAAGCGCTGGGACGAACGGGCCCGGAGCGGCCTGTTGCGCAATGATCCCCTCCTGCGCCAGGTGCTGGTTGACCTGCGCCAGGCTTGGACCAACCCGATAGAAGGCATTCCTGCCGGCCAGTTGCGCCACTTGGCGGAAATCGGCATTACCACCTCAAGCAACTGGCGGGACGGGGGCAGGCTGGTCATTAACGAAGCCAAGTTGCGGGAAGCGATTGCTGAGCGTCCTGATGAAGTCATGGCCTTGTTTACGCAAGCTCCGGCGGAAGAAGGCAACCGGGATCAAATGGGCATCGGGCGGCGCATCTATCAGGTGGTGGGTGACAGCATCAGCCGCCTCCGTGACCGGGCCGGTTCCCCGGGCATCACGACAGGGGATCAAAGTGTCTTGGGGCGGCAATTGCGTGACATAGATGATCAGATTGCCCGTTGGGAAGACCGTTTGGCCCGCATTGAGGAACGTTACTGGCGCCAGTTTACCGCGATGGAGAAGGCCATTAATGACATGAACCAGCAAACCATGTTCCTGCTGACCCACTTCTTTAACATGTAAGGCTGACACTTCTTCAACGTGAAAAGCTCATTTTAACCGGGGAGCGCATTTCCATATTTGATTAAAGGAACGATTTAAGCTGTCAAAGGAGCTCTGTCCATGGAGACACACAGAGAACTGCTTCAACGGCTGTATGCTGAAACCTGCCGTATCCGGGAGCAACTGGCCCGTGTCCATGAGGATATGAACAAGAATGACCCGGCTGTCGTGGAACAGTTGCAGGCGGCGGTTGAGGCACGGGGCCACACAATAGCCAAGCTGCAACATCTGCAGCAGGAGGGCAGCTTGGCTTGGACAGGGGAGGAAAAGGAACTCTTAGCCCGGCTTAAAGATTGGGAACCGGAACTGAACGAACGGCTGCGCAGCTTGTACACTGCTTTTGCCCGGCAACTGCAGAAGCTGAACCAAGGCAAGCAGGCCGCGCACAAATACCAGCAGCCTTATGCGGCCATATACACAGACGGAACCTATATTGACAAGCGCAAGTAAGGATTGTCCTGAAAGGAGGCGTCTCATTGTCTGTCCGCAATCCCTATCAAACGTACAAGCACAATGCGGTGCAAACCGCCTCTCCCGGCGAATTAACGCTCATGTTATATAACGGGTGCCTTAATTTTATTAAGCAAGCCCGGCAGGCGATAGAGGAAAATAACATCCAAGAGCGGAACAAGTATATGCAAAAGGCGCAGGATATCATCCGGGAGCTGATGGTCACCCTGAACACGGATTACGCTGTGGCCAAGGATATGCTGCGGATGTATGACTATATACTCCGCCGCCTGATTGAAGCCAATATCAACAATGACGCGGCCATTTTGGATGAGGTGGAAACATACGTCAGCCAGTTCCGCGACACCTGGAAAGAGGTTTTGCGTTTGAACCGGCAAAAACAGTATGGTGGAGGAGTCCCGCATGATGGCAAATTCTAAGCTTGAGAGCCGTAAAATTGTCGCTTTCCGTCTGGGAACGGAAGAGTATGGCGTTCCCATCGGGCAGGTGGTTTCCATTGAACGGATGCAAAAACCAACCAAAATTCCCAAAGTGCCCCAACATATACGCGGCGTGTTGAATATCCGCCAGCAAGTGATTCCCATCGCGGATTTACGCACCTATCTGTTGGAAGCAGAGTGCACGGACGAAGACGATGCGCGCATCATTGTCATTGATGTGGACGGCCGCTCAATGGGTTTGGTGGTGGATGAAGCCAAGGATGTTGTGGACATTGACCCGGACCAGGTCCAGCAAGTGGACTTGCATGGCGCTGCTTCTGAAAGCGTGCTCGGGATTGCCAAAGTGGACGAGCGGCTGATTATTCTGATGAACATGTCTAAGCTGTTAAATGAGCTGGACCCCTCTGGCATTTTGCAGGAGATTCAGCACGTGGCCCAGCTCGAACAGCAGGATGGGGAAGAAGCTGAACCGGCTGAGGCCGATGGGGAAGGTGCTGATGAAAAAGTAAGCCAAGCAGCAGAAGATGGGCTTGCCAAATAGACGCTACCCCGGCCCTGAAGCGGCCGGTTTTTTATTGTGTGCATAAACAGGAATGTTGTGGACAGGGACAACATTAGCCAACTGGTTCACTGTCAAGAAAATGTCTATCTTTTTCGACAAAAATGTGAAAAAAGTCTAAGTTTAGGTAGGAATTTTAGGAAAAATGTCGAATAAGTATAACACAAAGTGAGAGGAGGATGAGACCATGAAATTTAATATTCGTGGGGAAAATATTGAGGTCACTCCGGCTTTGCGCGATTATGTGGAAAAGAAGGTCGGACGCCTGGAGCGGTACTTTAATGAAGACATTACCTCCGATGTATATGTCACCTTGAAAGTGACCCGGGATGAACACAGCGTGGAAGTAACCATCCCCATGCCGAAGTTGCTCCTCCGTGCCGAGGAAAAGAGCCTGGACATGTATGCCTCAATTGATCTGGTTGTGGAAAAACTGGAGCGCCAAATCCGTAAATATAAAACCAAGATCAACCGCAAATTCCGGCAAGACGGAAGTGTGAAGCAGCTTTTCCAAGAGGTGAATGGCCAAGCCGAAGAGACGCATGAAGAAGAAACAGATGACAAAATTGAGATCGTGCGTACCAAACGGTTTAACTTAAAGCCGATGGATGCCGAGGAAGCCGTGTTGCAAATGGATCTGTTGGGTCACAATTTCTTTGTCTTTTCCGATGCAGAAACCCAAAAGGTGAGCGTGGTTTACAAGCGCAAGGATGGCCGTTACGGCCTGATTCAGCCGGAATAAAACGAAAATAAACCTAAAAAAGGGCTGTCCCCAAAGCATTCCTTTGGTGACAGCCCTTCATTTTACAGGGAGATGAGTTGAACGCAGCTTAAGCATGAACACTGCTTGATTCAGCCCTTGTGAACACAGCTTGATCTAGCCTTACATCCGGGGTGTGGTGTGCAGCAGCCGCTCTATCTCTTCAGAGGGCATGGGTCTGCTGAATAAGAATCCTTGTGCCTCATCACAGCCAAAATCTTTAAGCAAAGTGAATTGCTCCTCGTATTCCACGCCTTCAGCACACACTTTCAGGCCCAACCGGTGCCCCAATTCTATAATGGTTTTCACAATTTCCTGATCTTTGTGTTGGTTGTGCATATCCATAATAAAAGAGCGGTCGATTTTGATCAAGTCCAGTGGGAAGTGCTTTAAATATTGCAAAGAAGAGTAATACATGCCAAAATCGTCGACGGCGAGCTGGATGCCCCGGGATTTTAATTGCTTTAAGGTAGCGGCAGTTTGTTCCAGGTTGGTCATCATCGCTGATTCGGTGATCTCCACTCTGAGACTAGCGGGTTCCAATCCGGTTGTGTCCAGGACTTGCTGCACGATACCGGCTAGATTATCTTGCTGAAATTGTAAGGCTGAAAAATTGACAGAGACATGAATTGGGCGCCCCTCCTGCTGCTGCCATGTTTTTACTTGCTGGCAGGCAGTCTGTAACACCCACTGCCCAATGGCTGTGATTAAGCCATTGGCTTCAGCCACAGGCAAGAATTCACTGGGTGACACCAATCCCAGCGTGGGATGCTCCCAGCGGATAAGGGCTTCCATCCCGCAAATGGTTCCTGTTGTGTTATCGATTTGGGGCTGGTAGTAAACACGGAGCTGATTGTTTTCCAGCGCATGAGGCAGGTCATGTTCCAACACAATGTGCTTTAACTGGTCAACATTCATATCTCCCTTAAAAAGCCGGTATTGTTTGTCTCCTGCTCCGTCATGAACAGCATGATGGATCATAACCTGGGTGCCTTGCTGTTCCGATAGGTCTCTGAAGTAGATGGCGACAATATCTTGGGAAGAGGAAACGGTCACTTCAAACCACCGGTTCAGGGGCGCATACCATTCTCTGAATTGCCTGGCCTGCTTGTCCCCTGGGCGGGTATAGGCCTGGTAAAACTTGGTATCTTTCAGTTCAGGAAATGCATCCCAGAAATTTTTGCCAATCAGGTTGAAACGGTCAATGTTAAACAGCTGTTCTATGGCTGGATTAAGATAGAGAAATTCCCAGTGGCGATTAAGGATAATATACCCGCCTTGGATGTTTTCTAAGACGGTTAGGACCTGTTGTCCTGATTTAATGAGTGTCTCTTCCATTTCTTTATTGACGAGTTGGAGACTTGGAGCAGACTGATTGCTCTTTTTTGCCATACAGGTACCTACCTCTCAGCTTGCAGGATATAAAAAAACCACACCCGTCTATGAGGGATGTGGTTTTGATCCCCATAAACGGCAGCTGGCTGGCATAGCCCTGGCGGACCTTAGCCCCTGTAGCTTTGCGTCACTGTGTTTCCACAGTTTTGCCTTTATCGTTTTTATATTTAAATTTGTTGTTATCATTCGTCAGACAATCATCCTGGCTGGTAAAAATAAACTTTTGTCGTGCAAATATAGAATGACAAATATCAAACTAAAAGAACCAACTCAATACGATGGTACACATGTGAGACATGATGGCCATTAATCATGGTCATAGTCATACTATAATAATGATAAATAATTTCAGACTGTTGATCAATAGTATTATCGCCATATTTCGAATGATTTTGACACAATTCGATAAAAACTGCCCCTCCATGCTACTTTGCCCCCTTCCCCACATTCCTTGTGTCCCTCCGCTTTCATCTGGTAAAATAGGCATGATGTCACTCGCCTGATCACCTACAGAACAGAGCTGGCGAAAACTATGGTTGAGGACAAGGGACAGGCGCTGAAAAGGAGCGATCAATGATGCTCGGATGGTTGAAGAAGTGGTTTGGAGATCCCACCGAAAAAGAGCTAAAACAAATGTACAAAATTGTGGAACATATTAACAGTCTTGAACCGGAGATGGAACGCCTATCTGATAATGAGCTGCAGCAAAAAACACAGCACTTTAAAGAGCGGCTGGCCAGGGGTGAAACGCTGGATGACCTGTTGCCCGAGGCCTATGCCGTTTGCCGGGAAGCATCCAAACGGGTGCTCAATATGCGCCATTTTGATGTGCAGCTGTTGGGCGGCATTGTGCTGCATAAAGGGGAAATCGCGGAGATGAAGACTGGGGAAGGGAAAACCTTGGTGGCAACCCTCCCCATTTATTTAAATGCTTTGACCGGCAAGGGGGTCCATCTGGTCACCGTCAACGAATACCTGGCCAAACGGGACAGTGAGCAGATGGGCAAGCTGTATAACTTTTTAGGGCTTACGGTGGGGCTGAATATCAGCGGGATGTCCCAGCAAGAGAAAAAGGAAGCCTATGCCGCTGATGTGACCTATGGCACCAACAATGAGTTTGGTTTTGACTACTTGCGGGACAACATGGTGCTGTATAAGGAGCAGATGGTGCAGCGGCCCCTCAATTTTGCCATTGTGGACGAGGTGGACAGCATCCTCATTGACGAGGCCCGCACCCCGCTGATCATCTCCGGACAGGCCCAGCGTTCCACCCAGTATTACCAGGCGGCGGACCGCTTTGTGGCCAGCCTGGTCAAAGACAGGGACTACACGGTGGACGAGAAGGCCCGCAACGTGATGCTGACCGAAGAAGGGGTGGCCAAAGCGGAGCGCTTTTTTGGCATTGACAACCTCTATGATCATGCCAATGTGCTCATTAACCATCACATCACCCAGGCCCTCAAAGCCCGGGTGATCATGCGCCGGGATGTGGATTATGTGGTCCAAAACGGCGAAGTGGTGATTGTCGATGAGTTTACCGGCCGCCTGATGCACGGCCGCCGCTACAGTGACGGGCTGCACCAGGCCATTGAGGCCAAGGAAGGGCTGCAGATCCATCAGGAAAGCATGACCTTGGCCACGATCACCTTCCAGAACTACTTCCGCATGTATAAAAAACTGGCCGGCATGACGGGGACGGCCAAAACAGAGGAAGAAGAGTTTCGCAAAATCTATGGCCTGGACGTGTATGTCATTCCCACCAACAAACCCATGATCCGTAAAGACTTGCCCGACATGGTTTATAAAACGGAAGCGGCCAAGTTCCGGGCCGTGGTCAAAGAGATCGTCGAACGGCACAAAAAAGGGCAGCCGGTCCTGGTCGGCACGGTCTCCATTGAAAAATCGGAGCTGCTGTCGGCCATGCTCAAAAAAGAAGGCATTCCCCACCAGGTGCTCAATGCCAAACACCATGAGCGGGAAGCGGAGATTATTGCCCAAGCCGGCCAGCGGGGCGCGGTCACCATCGCCACCAACATGGCCGGACGGGGAACTGATATTGTGTTAGGGGAAGGCGTGGCCGAACTGGGCGGGCTGCATATTATCGGCACGGAGCGGCATGAGTCCCGCCGCATTGACAACCAGCTCCGCGGACGGGCCGGGCGCCAGGGAGATCCCGGTTCCAGCCAGTTTTTTATCTCGCTGGAGGACGAGCTGATGCGCCGCTTTGGCGGGGAGAATATCATGGGCATGATGGAGCGCCTCGGCATGGATGAGGACCAGCCCATTGAGAGCCGGATGATCACCCGGGCCATTGAAAAAGCCCAGGAGCGGGTGGAAGGGCATAACTTTGACATCCGCAAGTGGCTGCTGCAGTACGATGATGTGATTAACCAGCAGCGGGAAATTATTTACAAACAGCGCCGGGAAGTGCTGGAACGGGACAGCCTGCGCGATGTGGTGGAAGGCATGCTCAAAAGTGTGGTGGAACGCATTGTCAACCTGCACACCCCGGACAGCGAAGTGCCTGAAGACTGGGATTACCAGGCCATTATTGACTATGCCAACGCCACCTTCTTCCATGAGGGCACCGTCACCGTCGGTGAGATTAAAATGAAGCCCCGGGAGGAGATCATTGACCTGTTCATGCACAAGATCAAGGCCATTTATGACCAGCGGGAGCAGGAAGTGGGCCCGGAACTGATGCGGGAATTTGAAAAAGTGGTGGTCTTGCGGGCAGTGGATACCAAGTGGATGGACCACATCGATGCCATGGACCAGCTGCGGCAGGGCATCCATTTGCGCGCCTATGGCCAGACTGACCCGCTCAGGGCCTATCAGATGGAAGGCTTTGAAATGTTCCAAAACATGATTGAAGCCATTGAGGAAGAAGTGGCCACCTATATTCTTAAAGCCCACATCACGCCCAATGTGGAGCGTCAGGCTGTGGCCCAGGGTGAATCGGTCCGGCCCACTCCTGTCCAGCCTGGAGCCCGCCCGGCAGCCCAGGCTCCCGGCGGGGAGAAACCTAAGCCGCAACCGGTCCGCGTGGGCAAGAAAATTGGCCGCAATGAACTGTGTCCGTGCGGCAGCGGCAAAAAATATAAACGCTGTTGTGGACAAACCTCGTGATCGGCTATAATAGTGATTGTGCGGAAAACATCAATATACACTTGGAGCCGAAACCGGGAAACCGATGCTGACAGAGGAGTGATGGGTCATGTCTGTGAATGAACTGCGGCAAGAATTAACGGCGTTAGCGCAGCGCCTGAGTAACATAAGGGGGTCTCTTTGACTTACCTAAAAAAGAGGCCCGCATTCAGGAACTTGAACAGGTGATGAGTGCGCCTGATTTCTGGAATGACCAAAACAAGGCCCAAGCCATCATCAGCGAAGCCAACGCCCTTAAACAGCAAGTGGAGCAGATGAACAAGCTCCACAGCCAGTTTGAGGAGATTGAAGTGATGCTGGAGTTGGCTGAAGAAGAAGATGACGAGTCCCTCGTCCAGGAAGCAGGGCAGGCTGTGCGCAAACTCAAGGACGAAGCCAGCCAATTTGAATTGGAACTCTTGCTGAACGAACCTTATGATAAAAACAACGCCATCCTGGAGCTTCATCCCGGCGCCGGCGGAACAGAGTCCCAGGATTGGGCATCCATGTTGCTCAGAATGTACACCCGTTGGGCAGAATCCAAAGGGTTTAAGGTCGAAACGCTGGATTATCTGCCCGGGGATGAAGCAGGGGTGAAAAGTGTCACCCTGCTGATCAAGGGGCATAATGCTTACGGCTATTTAAAGGCGGAAAAAGGCATCCACAGGCTGGTGCGCATCAGTCCCTTTGATGCCTCGGGCCGCCGCCATACTTCCTTTGTGTCCTGTAATGTGATGCCGGAAATGGATGACAACGTGGAAATCGAGATCCGCCAGGAAGACTTGAAAATTGATACCTACCGCTCCAGCGGGGCAGGAGGACAGCACGTCAACACCACCGATTCTGCCGTGCGCATCACCCATTTGCCCACGGGCATCGTGGTGACCTGCCAGTCGGAACGTTCCCAAATTAAAAACCGGGAAAAAGCCATGAAAATCTTGAAGGCCCGTCTGTACGAAAAACACATTGAAGAACAGCAAAAAAAGCTCGCTGAATTGAAAGGGGAACAGAAGGAGATCGGCTGGGGCAACCAGATTCGATCCTATGTCTTCCATCCCTACAGCATGGTCAAGGATCATCGCACCAATGTGGAGACGGGCAATGTGCAAGCGGTGATGGATGGCGAAATTGATCTGTTTATCGATGCTTACCTCAGATCCAAACTCTCTGATAAGGCACAGTAAAAGCAGCATGGCAGTACAAGCACCATAACGGTCTCTCGGGGAGAAACCTATTGGGTCACACCAATAGGTTTTTTCTCGGCAAAATGGAGGTGGAGCTCTTGGCGAGGCGCAAAAGGGAGAAGCCCCTGCCCCACTGGCTGCTGGTCATCAAAGACTATATGTATCTCTTTGCCGGGGCTACATTGGTGGCGTTAGCCTTTAATCTGTTTTTGTATCCCAACCGGATTGCCTCTGGCGGCGTGGTTGGGATCAGCACTATACTGGGTTATCTCACGGACATTGAACCAGGCTACATCCAGTGGGGAATTAACATCCCCCTCTTTGTGGCTGGTGTGGCCATCCTGGGCAAACAGTTCGGCTTAAAAACGTTAGTGGGCACCGTCTGCTTGCCCCTGGCTGTTGTCTTGACCTCTCAGCTCAGCCCCGTCACTGACAACCCCTTTTTAGCCGCGTTATTTGGAGGCGTCGGGGTGGGCGCCGGTCTGGGGCTGGTGTTCAGAGGCAGGGCCTCCACCGGAGGGGTGGATTTGGCCGCTCAAATTGTGCACAAGTTTACCGGACTCCGCTTAGGGCTGGGCATTTTGATCATTGATGGCCTGATTGTGATTTCATCGGCTGTTGTGTTTAACATTGAACTGGCCCTGTATGCCCTGATTGCCTTGTTCATTACCAGCAAGACCATTGATGTGGTCCAGATGGGCATGGGTTATGCCAAAGTGGCCTTTATTATCTCCAACCAGCAGGAGGAACTGCGCCGCGCGATTTTGCACGATTTGGACCGGGGCGTGACCCGTTTGACGGCCACCGGCGGTTACACTGACAGGCCACGGGAGATGCTGATGTGTGTGGTGAACCAAATGGAAGTGACCAAATTGAAAGAACTGGTGCGGCGCATCGATCCGTCTGCCTTTGTGGTGGTCACTGACGCCAATGAAGTATTGGGAGAAGGATTTAAGGTTGAATAATTTTACACACAGGCGAGCTGAGCGGCGAACAGGGTGGTGAAGTGAAGCTGCACAGTGCGGCTTGGCCCCTGGTGAGCCGCCTGTGCCCATTAACATTAAGGCCTTGCAGAAGTTTCACGCCTTTTGCAAGGCCTTTTTAGTGAACGGGCGGCTGCCGGCAGAAGGAAAGCGTGTCCTGTTAGCCCGATGTGGTCAAAAGAACCGGACCAAGAGACTTTTTGGAAATTGAGCACATCCGCAACCAGCCTGTGGGCATGTTGTCTTACGGTTTGCAGAAACGGGTGGAGCTGGGCCGGGCGCTGGCCGCGGAGCCGAAGCTGTTGCTTCTGGATGAACCGATGGCCGGCATGAACAATGAAGAGAAAGAAGATATGGCCCGCTTCATTTTGGACATTAACGAAGAGCGGGGCATCACCATCGTTCTGATTGAGCATGACATGGGCGTGGTCATGGAACTTTCCCACCGCATTGCCGTCCTGGATTTTGGCAAGCGGATCGGTTACGGCAAGCCGGAGGAGGTGCAGAATGATCCCCGGGTGATTGAAGCCTACCTTGGCCAGGAAGCCATTTAGGGCTGTTATGAGGGACCAGGACCCATGTCTGATGGATGGTCACAAACATGGTCGTGAACTTGATCATGAACAAAGGAGGCTTTGAGGGCATGACAGAAGTGACCTTGCCTAAGCTGCTTAAGCAGAAAGCAGAAACGATGGGTGAGGCCGTAGCGCTAAGGGAAAAAGAATTTGGGATTTGGCAGGAGTTCACCTGGAGGGAATATTACGACAATGTGAAAGCGTTCTCTTACGGTTTGTTAGAATTGGGGTTTCAGCGGGGAGACCGCCTGGCAATTATTGGGGATAACCGTCCCGAATGGCTGTTTGGGGCTTTGGCGGCCCAGAGCTTGGGCGGGATCTCGGTCGGGATTTATCAGGATTCGCTGCCCAAGGAGCTGGTCTATTTTCTGAATCACAGTGAAGTGAAGATTGTGATCGCCGAAGACCAGGAACAAGTGGATAAATTGCTGGAAACCAAAGAGGAGATCCCTCAGGTGGAATATATCATTTATTACGATCCCAAAGGTTTACGCATGTATCAGAATGAGCGCTTACTCAGTTTTAAGGACGTGCAGGACCTGGGGGAAAAATACAGGCAGCGGCCGGATGCCCTGGTTTTTGAAGCCGAAGTGGAGAAAGGCCGAGGCGATGATATTGCCATCTTCTGCTACACCTCCGGGACCACCGGCCACCCCAAAGCAGCGATGCTGTCCCATCATAATCTGATCAACATGGGTGTAAGCTTGATGAAGATGGACCCCATGGAGCCGGGGGACGAATTCCTCTCTTTCTTGCCTTTGGCCTGGATCGGGGAGCAGATGATGAGTCTTTCCTCAGCACTGCATATTGGTTTTACCGTCAATTTTCCCGAGGAGACCAATACCGTACAGGAAAATCTGCGGGAAATCGGCCCCCATACCATGTTTTCCCCGCCGCGCATCTGGGAGGACATGGTGTCCAAAGTGCAGGTGCGGATTCAGGATGCAGGGTGGCTGAAACGGAAATTGTATCAGCTGGCCATGAAAACGGGCTACAGGCGGGCCGATGCGTTGATCAACAAGAAACCCATTGGTTGGGACCTGAAACTGAGCTATCTGTTTTGGGACTGGCTGATTTTCAGCGCCATCCGCGACCATTTAGGCCTGTTGCGTTTAACTTACCTCCGACAGAAGTCTCCCACTTCTAAGCGAAGCGAAAGTGGGAGATGAATGTCGGTTTGATGTAGCCTCAATATGATGAGTGTGGTAAAATAAAATCAAACAAACGTTCGTATTGTGGGCAGGTGATGTGAATATGCCCAACAAAGCCTACAAATTCCGTTTGTATCCAACACAAGAACAAGAACAACTGCTCGCCAAAACGTTCGGTTGCGTCCGCTTCGTCTACAACAAAATGCTTGAAGATCGTCTACACATTTATGACACGTTCAAGGACGACAAAGAAGCCTTGAAAAAGCACAAGTTCCCCACTCCGGCCAAGTACAAACGGGATTTTCCATGGCTCAAAGAAGTCGATAGTCTTGCCTTAGCCAACGCTCAATTAAACCTACAAAAAGCATTCACCAACTTCTTCTCTGGCCGAGCGGGATTTCCCAAGTTCAAAAGCCGCAAGGCGAAACAGTCGTACACCACAAATGTGGTTAATGGCAACATGAAGCTTGCGGGCTCGATTTTTCCATGAATATGCTGTATGTCGATAGCGAGGGTAAGAGAGCCAATTATCCTCGATTTTACCGGCAAGCCTTGGAAAAACTGGCCCTAGCCCAACGGGTGCTGTCACGCCGCAGGAAAGGTTCCAACCGTTGGCACAAACAGCGGCGGAAAGTAGCCCAATTGCACGAAAAGATTGCCAACCAACGTCAGGATTTTCTGCATCAGGCTTCACGACAATTGGCCAACCGGTATGATGCCGTGGTGATTGAAGACCTCAACATGAAGGGGATGTCTCAAGCCCTCCATTTCGGTCAAAGCGTCCACGACAACGGCTGGGGCCTGTTCACTACTTTCCTTCAATACAAGTTAGCAGAACAGGGAAAGAAGCTGATCAAAATCGACAAATGGTTCCCCTCATCCAAAACGTGTTCATGTTGTGGTCGAGTGAAGGTGTCTCTATCGCTTTCCGAACGTCTATTTCGTTGTGCATGCGGTTTTGTGGCAGATAGAGACACCAGCGCCGCCATCAATATCAAAAAAGAAGGCCTGAAACAGTTAGGGACTGCCTAACTGGATCTCGAACCGTGGGGCACACGGGGATCGCTCGGTCAACTTCCCATCATGAGATGGGATTACCCGAGAAGCCCCCACCTCTAAGCGTTAGCGTAGGTGGTGGGAGTATGTCACAAAGGGCCTACACGGGAGGAGCGGCATTGGGGCCTGATGTGACCCGGTTTTTCCACGCTATTGGCGTGAATCTGAAACAGATCTACGGCCAGACAGAGGTGGCCGGCATCGCCATTGTCCATCAGGACGGGGATATTAAATATGAAACTGTCGGAGTGCCCATTCCTGGCACAGAGGTTAAGATTTCTGAAAAAGGCGAAATTTTAATTAAGAGTCCCAGTGTGTTCAAGGGGTACTACAAAAACGAACAGGCGACCCGGGAAACCATCACCGATGGCTGGCTGCACACCGGAGATGCGGGAGAGCTGGATGAAGACGGCCACTTGATCGTCATCGACCGCCTGAAAGATGTGATCCGTCTGGATAACGGCGACATGTACAGCCCGCAATTTATAGAGAACAAGCTGAAATTCAGCCCATATATTAAGGAAGCAATGGCGGTGGGTACCGGCCGGCCGTTTGTTGCTGCCATCCTCAACATTGATATGGAAAATGTGGGGCAGTGGGCGGAAAACCAGCAGATCGCCTACACCACCTACACCGACCTGTCCCAAAAGCCGGAGGTGCTGGAATTAATCCGCAAGGAAGTGGAGCGGATTAACAAGGATTTGCCTGAAACGGCCCGTGTGGAACGCTTTGTGCTCTTGTATAAGGAGCTGGATGCTGATGATGAGGAACTGACCCGGACCCGCAAGATCAGGCGCCAATTTGTGGCGCAGAAGTATGCGGATGTGATCGAAGGACTTTATTCCGGCCAAGGGACGATCGATGTCAAGGGCACCATCCGTTACCGGGATGGCAAAGAGGCAACGATTCAGACCCAGTTGACGGTTGTGGCAACAACCCAGAGAGACGAGGAGGTGGCTTGATGGACTTTTTCCTGCAAATACTGGTCAGCGGTTTTGTGGTGGGCGGCATTTACGCACTGGTAGCCCTTGGCTTTGTGCTGATTTATAAATCGTCGGACGCCATCAATTTTGCCCAAGGGGAGTTTTTGCTGGTGGGGGCTTATGTCAGCCTGACCTTGATTGCCACCTACCAAATTCCCCTGGTTCCGGCCTTGATTTTGACCTTAATCTTTAGTGCGGTGCTGGGCTTGATAATTGAACGCTTAGTCTTGCGTCCTGATCGGATCTATTTTCGGCGCGGTGTTTATCACGTTGCTGCCGGTGGTGCTCCGGGAGGGGATTGTCTTGATATCCCCTTGGGTGCCGGGCCTGGCTGACCATTTTGCCGGCATCCGCGAGCTGGTCTTCGGGCTGATTATTATCCTGTTTTTGATCTATGAACCTGAGGGTTTGAACAAGATTTGGCGTAACATCAAGGATTACTTTAAGCTGTGGCCCTTCTCTTATTCCAGAAAGTAGGGGGTCTTGTCCGGAACGGGTCAAGATCCAATGGGCTTAAATGCTGACAATTAAGTAGTCATATTTAACTTTAACCATATATAAGGGGGAAAAGTGTATGACCAAAAAAATGAAGAGATCGGTATTTAAGCAATTTAAGCAGTGGATGACCTTGGGCATGATCGTCTTGGCTGCGGTGCTGCTCTTGGCAGCCTGCGGTGGACAGGAGACCACAGGCAGCGATAGCGGTGGTTCTGACGGCGGCAGCGGAGAAGTGGTGCGCATCGGGGGCATCTTTGACATTACAGGGGCCACAGGCGATGTGGGTGAACCTTATGCCCAAGGCGCCAAAGCCTACTTTGAGTATGTGAACGAACAGGGAGGTCTGGATGGCAAAGAAGTGAAGCTGTATGATATCGACTATGCCTATGAAGTTCCGCAAGCCATTGGTGGCTGTCCTGATGTGGCGTGAGATTTTGGGGCAGGTCAGACATCATCAGGGCTGGCAAAACTACTACCGCAGCCAGGGGATTGATTTGGCCGGGATTGAAACGGAAAAGGCATTCAAACGCCTGCCCGTTCTGAAGAAAAGTGATTTGCCCCGCCTGCAAAAAGAACAGCCTCCTTTTGCCGGGCTGGCTGAAGAGAGGCGCGTCGCCCGCATCTTTGTCTCCCCCGGGCCAATTTATGATCCGCAGGGGCTGGCCGGAGATTACTGGCAATTTGCTCCCCTGTTCACAAAGATCGGTGTAGGTGAGGGGGATATTGTGCAAAATACGTTCAGCTACCATCTCTCGCCTGCCGGCTTTATGTTTGATTCGGCCGCCCGGGCTGTGGGAGCCAAAGTGGTGCCGGCCGGAACGGGAAATACCGCGCTGCAAGTGGAGATTATGCGCGACTTGCAAGTGACGGCCTACGCTGGCACCCCCGGCTTTCTGCTGCGCCTGTTGAAGGCGGCAGAAGAAAAAGGGCTCTGGCCCGGCCGGGAGCTGGCCTTGAGCAAAGCGATTTTTACGGCAGAAAAAGTGACAGAAGAGATGGATCGCTTTTTCCAAGAACGAGGGATTAAATATATTGATGCTTATGGCACCGCTGATCTGGGGTGTGTGGCTTACCGTCTCCCAGGGGAGGAGGGCTTTACCCTCTTGGATGATGTGTACGCCCAGATCTGTGATCCTGACAGCGGGGAGGAGGTTAGAGGAGACATGGCTGGTGAGCTCGTCATCAGCCGTGCTTCAGATGTGTATCCCTTGGTTCGGTTCGGGACGGGGGACGTCTCGCGCTGGGTGGAAGAGGGCAGAAGCATTGCCGGCGTTTTGAGCCGGGTTGGTGACAGTTACAAGGTGAAAGGCATGTTTGTCTATGCCCATCAGTTGAAAGAGGCGGTGGAGCAGCTGCCGGTAGAGTATTATCAGGCGGTGATTACCCATGAGCATGGCCAGGATCAGCTGACGATCAAAGTGGAATTAGCCGCAGGGGCTGATGGGTCCCCTCAACAGCTGGAAGAATGGGCTAAAGCCATTCAGGAGATGATCCGGGTTAAACCCCAGCTTGCCGTTGTGGAGAAAGGCTCTATCTCCAGGGAAGAAAAGCAGCTGGTAGATGCCAGAGCACAGGAATCGAAGGCCAGATCGTAAGCATCAGAAATACCGATTCAGATTCCTAAAAGCACAAAATGCCCCTCTGCCGTGATGAAGACGACAGAGGGGGTTACATTTTGAGGAGGGGGTCATTTCAACATCGAAAGATCATGCCCGGTTCTTCCAGCCATTCTTCAATGGAGGAACGGTCAGAGCAAAACGACTTGACACAGATGCCCTGTCTGTAGACATTAATACAGGAAATGTAATCAGAAAAGGGATAAACTTCCGCTACAAGTCCTTCGGGAAGGGAAATCCTCCTTGCTGAGCCATTGTCAGAGTAGGTCAAGGGTTACACCTCCTTTGTAAACGATATGTGCCCGGGATGATCAATGTGCGAAGGCATAAGCTGGATTTAGTTTTTCCATTTTAATACAGTTTATGTTCCCATAATGATCTTTAAGACCATAGGTTGAACTATCAGAATTTCATTATAATTGTGTAATCAATATCATAACGGATCAGCAGGAGAAATGCAACCCTTGTGGCAATTATAATTGGCTCGGCCTGTGCCAACGATGACCTTATAATGATCGGATATGCTATGATGTAGATATAAAAAACGTTGGAGCGGGAGGGCAAAAGAGTAATGAATGGAGGGAATGTAGCTTCCAGGGATGACATTCTTGAGCAAGTTTATCTGATAGCCAAGCAGCATTTGAACGGTCTGAATGTTTCGCTTTATTTATTTGGTTCTTGGGCCAGAGGTGAAGAACGGGCAAGTTCAGATATTGACATTGCAGTGAGTTATCGTGATCCGTTGCCAGCGGGTACTTTGGCACAACTCAGGCTGGCTTTTGAAGAGTCGAGTATTCCTTATACAGTAGATTTAGTTGACTTAACTCAGACAGAATCTGAATTTAGGGAAAAAGTAATGAAAGAAGGGATAAAATGGAGCGTTTGAGGCAGCGTTTGGATACAGCTTTTAAAGCTTTACAGACATTAGAAGAAGTGATTGGGATCCAAAATCCTTCATCCATAGAACGGGATGCTACCATCCAACGTTTTGAGTACACGTTTGAAGTAGTCTGGAAAGCAGCCAAAGAATTTTTGAGGGATAAAGAGGGTATAGATGCGGCTTCTCCAAAAGGGGTCATTCGCAAATGCCGGGAAGTGGGGTTATTAGATGAAGCGGAGACAATTCAAGCTTTAGAGATGGCCGATGACCGTAATTTAACTTCACACACCTATAATGACCGGTTGGCACAGGAGATTTATCTTCGTATTAGACGTCATTATCCCTTAATGAAAAAATGGTTAGAACAAATGATGGAAAAGGCCTAAGGAAATAAAGACAAAATGAGGCCGTTCCAGGTGCATGGGCACGTGGAACGGCCTGTTGGGCTTCTGTGCCATGTTCCTAGGAATCCAGTGTTAATACCACGCGGCCGTTGATTTGACCATTCTGCATCCGGTCAAACACTTCATTGATTTTTTCTAAAGGCTGGGTTTCGATGATTGCTTTCACTTTTCCTTGAGCCGCAAACTCAAGGGCCTCCTTCAAGTCTTTACGGGTACCGACAATCGATCCTCTGACGGTAACACCATTTAAAACGGTATCAAAAATGGGGATGGGCAATTCAGCGTTAGGCAGGCCGACCACGACGAGCGTGCCACCCCGTTTGACGGAGCGGTAGGCTTGTTCAAAGGCTTTTCCGGTCACCGCCACACTGACCGCTGCCTGAACTCCTCCGACCTTGTTGTGGATTTCCTGTGCCGGATCAGCCTGTTTGCCGTTAATGGCCAGATCGGCTCCCAGCTTTTTGGCCAGCTCCAGCTTCTCGTCCTGGATATCGACCGCGACTACATTGAATCCCATCGCCTTGGCGTACTGCAGGGCAATGTGGCCCAAGCCACCAATGCCGTAGACGGCCACCCAATCTCCAGGCTTGGCTTCAGACACTTTCAGTGCTTTATAGGATGTCACTCCGGCACAAAAGATCGGTGCAGCTTCTTCGAAGCTCAGTTCGTCTGGAATTTTGGCGACATAGGCGGCAGGCGCCTTGCAGTACTCTGCGTAGCCCCCATCGACGGAATAACCGGCGTTGAGTTGATGGGGGCACAAGGTTTCCCTTCCCGTTAAACAGTAATCGCACTCTCCGCAAGCCGAATACAGCCAGGGAATGCCAACACGGTCACCTGCTTTGATGGAAGTGACCCCTTCTCCCACGGCTTCAACAACACCCACACCTTCATGGCCGGGAATCAAGGGCAGTTTGGGCTTGATTGGCCAATCGCCATGAGCAGCGTGAAGGTCGGTATGACATACGCCGCAGGCTTTGATTTTGACCAGAATTTCCCCGTAACCGATTTCAGGAACTGGTACATCCTTAATTTCTAATTTTTGATGAAACTGATGCACAACGGCTGCTTTCATCTTTATCCCCCCAGTGGTTATCGTTTTCACTATCATCTTTTGCAATTTAGATGCCAATTTTAAATAGGATGTAAATTGCGTATTTTTTAGGCTATAAAAAGGTGATTGTTGACATTTTTTCGGCAGGAAAGGACAAAATTTCGGCTAAAGGCCAAATTTTCGTCCTTTTTTCGATATATTTGAATTTATGTATAATAGTTTTTAAGAAGGGGAGTGAGAGGGTGCGCATGTTCAAGTTCATGACACCGGAAATCATTTTCGGTGCAGGTTCGATTAATCAAACTGGAGATAGTTTACGCCGCCTGGGAGCAGAAAAAGTATTTGTCGTCAGTGATCCGGGTGTGGTTCAAGCTGGTTGGGTAGAACGGGTCATAGGGTACTTGGAAGCGTGCGATCTGCAATATCATTTGTGGACGGATGTGACGCCCAATCCGAAAGATTATGAGATTGACAGAGGAGTTAAAGAATATGTGAACAGTGAATGCAATGCGGTGCTTGGCATTGGCGGAGGCAGTCCCATTGATGCGGCTAAAGCGATTGCTATGTTAGCAACCAATCCGGGGAATATCCGCCAATATGAGGGAGTGGATAAAATTTCCCATCCATTGCCTCCGATGGTGATGGTGCCGACGACCGCAGGAGCAGGCTCCGAGGTCTCACAGTTTTCAATTGTTACCGATACACAGCGCTGTCTGAAGATGACGATTATCTCCAAATCGCTTATTCCCGATATTGCCATCATTGATCCAGATACCTTGGTGACTAAAGATGCCCGGTTGACAGCCAACACCGGGATGGACGCGTTAACCCATGCCATTGAATCCTATATTTCTTTAGCAGCCACCCCCTTGACCGAAAGGTTGTCCCTGCATGCCATCCAGCTGGTTGCCACCTATTTAAGGCCGTCCACGGCCAGCTCTCACAACCGTGAGGCAAAGGAAGCGATGGCCATGGCCAGTTTGCAGGCGGGGATTGCCTTTTCCAACGCGGTGTTAGGTGCGGTGCATGCCATGTCCCATCAACTGGGCGGCTTGCTGGATACGCCGCATGGAGAAGCTAATGCGATTCTGCTTCCCTATGTGATGGAATACAACTATATTGCGGCACCAGAAAAATATGCTCATATCGCAGAAGCGTTTGGGGAGCGTGTAGCTGATCTGAGTCCATGTGAGGCGGCCAAGCGGGCGATCAAGGCAGTGAAGGAGCTGGCCAGAGATCTGGATATTCCCGAATCGCTGGCCAAATTAGGATTAAAGGAAGAGCATATCAGAAAGCTGAGTCAAAATGCGGTGCAAGATGCCTGTATGATTACCAATCCCCGCGACATGAGCGTGGATGACGTAGAAAAAATCTTCCGCCAAGCCCTGTAGGAGGGACACGCCATGAATGGAAAACAGGAATTAATCGACCGGTTGACGGGCATCCGTTCATCAAGGAAAAGTTATTACAACGAGCTCAATAAGGCTGTCGTCGAACTGCAGCGCAAGAATAAGCAGCTAAAAGTGATCAATCAGCTGACACGTATTCACGTTCATATGTCCTGGGAGGAGATCAGTCTCTATATCGCTTCCCGGTTAAGCCAAGTGATCACCTTTGACTACTTTGCCCTGAGTTTGCTGGAAGGGGCGGATTTGTCTTGCTATATTACGGATACCGCTGCCCAAGCGTTACAGGTGCGGACCTACAAGTTGAACGAACCGGAAAAGGATGTCCTGTCTGCGGTCAACCGGGTATTGGCAGAGGAGCATACGTGCTGCGGAACCACTGTACTTTTGCCTATTCAGGCTGGAAAAGTGCAGGGCTTTCTGACACTCTTGCATCAAGAGCAAGAGGCCTTTGGGCCCGATGATGAGCAGTTCTTTCGACATATAGCCGAACATGTCAGTGTATCGGTGGAAAACATTTTGCTGTTTAAAGATGTCAGTGAAAAGGTCAAAATAGAAGCCCAGTTGATTCAATCGGCTAAACTGGCGGCGATCGGGGAGATGGCAGCAGGTGTCGCCCATGAGTTAAACAGTCCGCTCACAGCTATCCTGGGCAACGTGCAGCTCCTTATGCGGCAAGTTAAAGAGGAACGCCAGGCGAAAATGCTCAAAGATATTTATCAATGTGGCTTAAGAAGCAAGAAGATTATTCAGAACCTGCTGGTCTTCTCCCGGCAGGAGGAATTCCAATTTGAAGATTTGTCACTCCACCCATTGATAGAAGATGTGCTCAGTTTGATCGGTTATCAGTTAAAAGTGTCGGGCATTAGAGTGGTGCAGAAATTGGCAGACACGCTTCCCCTTGTTCACGGCAACCGTTATCAGATTGAACAGGTGCTGATTAACCTCTTATTAAACGCGAGGGATGCCCTGCAAGACCAGGATGATGCGCAAATAGTAATCCAGACGGGCACGTTGACGGAGGAAGGAAAAGATTTTGTCTATGTTTCGGTGCTGGACAATGGGACGGGCATTGAGGAGAAACACCTTTCCCAAATCTTTAATCCTTTTTTCACAACCAAGGAACATCAGAAAGGGACGGGTTTAGGTTTGTCAGTCAGTCTGGGCATTGCCGAAGCCCATCAGGGAAAATTGCGCGTGGACAGCAAAAAAGGGAAGTATGCCAAATTTACCCTGCTGCTGCCCGCCAAGGAGGGAGAGGGAAAAGATGCGTAAAAAGCAGGTTTTGGTCGTTGATGACGAAACAGAGGTCACTTCTTTTTTTCGCTATTTTTTAGAAGAGAAAAATGTGCATATCTTGGAGGCCAACAGTGGCAGGGACGTTGAGCGGCTGTTACAAGAGCTGAAGACCCCCATCCATCTCGCCCTTGTGGATATGAAACTTCCGGATGCGAATGGGTTGGACTTGCTGCGGAGTATCAAGCAAAGCTGTCCATCCTGTGAGGTTGTGATCATGACCGGATACAGTACGGTTAAGTCGGCTGTGCAGGCTATTCAGGCAGGGGCCAGGGATTATGTGGAGAAACCTTTCGATGACCTGGATGATCTGGAAAAGATGATCGACTCCATTCTGGAGCAAACCTCCGTGCAGGACAGCGAATTGGCCTTGGCGGCCGACCAATGTGGGATTGTTTGCTCTCCTTCCGGTGCGATGGCCAAGGTGCTTTCCATTGCTGGCAAACTGGCCAAGAAAGCGATCAATATTCTGATTGAAGGTGAGACGGGAACAGGCAAGGAACTGCTGGCCCGTTACATCCACCAATTAAGCCAGCGTGCCCAGCATCCTTTTGTGGCCATTAACTGTGGTGCGGTTCCGCAGGCCTTGCTGGAAAGCGAATTGTTTGGGCATGAAAAAGGGGCTTTTACCGGAGCAGCTCGGACCAGGAAGGGCTATTTTGAGTTGGCGAACAATGGAACGCTGTTCCTTGATGAAATCGGGGAAGCTTCGGCCGACATTCAGGTGAAACTTTTGCGTGTATTGGAAACAGGGGAATATATGCGGGTGGGTGGTGAGGTGATTCACCGGACCAATATCCGGATCATTTCAGCCACTAACCGGAATTTAAAGCAGGAAATTGAACAGAAACGGTTCCGTGCCGATCTCCTGTATCGCTTGGAAGGGGTCAAACTTGTGCTGCCACCCCTGCGGCAAAGGACGGAAGACATTCCTTTGATCGCCAGGCATCACCTGCAGAAAAAGTTTGGAGAAGAATACGACATCGCCCCCGAAGCCGTCGAAAGGCTGCAAAACTACCACTGGCCGGGCAATATCCGGGAGCTGATCAATGTTTTAAATCAAATCATCGCCATCCATGAGTGCAGGCTGATCCGGGAGGAACATCTGCCAAGGTATATTCTGGACTCCTCACCGACTCGTTCTATTGGCAATCAGGCGGACGACTTCATCCGCAGGGAAACAGAGGCTTTTATCAAGCGGATTGTTGATTCGGTCGGCTCCATTGAAGAAATTAACTTTGAGTATATAATGCAACAGATGAAGGAAATTGAGGTGCAAGTGGGTAGACAAATCATTAAAAAGGGACTCGCAGAGTTAAACGGTAACCGCAAATTATTGAGCAAGAAGCTGGATCTAACGCCCAGAAGGTTACGATATATTTTAAATGAGAAATCATGATTTGATGGCTGAAAAAAGGGACCGTTCCAGGTGCATGGGCACGCGGAACAGCCCCTTTGTAAGTACGGGGAAATGGAGGCGTATGTAAGAAATTACCTTGCAACGATCGATAGAACCTGGAAAAAATGTAAACAAGCGAATATCTCTGCAGATATCTCGGGTTATGATGGCATACGAAACTGACAGAGCGAAAACACTTAAAGAGGAGAAAAGTGATGCCAAACAAATATTTAATACCACATTCCAGAGTGCAACATTGGAGGAGATTAAGCAGCGTCTTACTGTTACTAGTGCTGTTAGTGGTAAGTCTGTCAGCGCCTGCTTTGGCAGAGGAATCCAGGTTGCCGGAAGCACCGATTTATGTGGATGGTCAACCCATTAAGACGAAATATATCATGAGAGACGGACATTTAATGGTGCCTGCCCTGTTTCTTAAAGCTACCGGAACAAGAGTCGATTGGAACAGCCAGTATCGTTCGGTTGTTTTTCGCTCAGGAAAGACCTTGTTTGCTCTGCCTGTCGGAAAAAAATATACGGATGACTATGTCCCTGAAACGGGTAAATGGAAACGGGACACGCTTTCGACGGCATCAATGGAGACGAAGGATGGCATATTCGTTCCGCTCTTGGATGTCGTGAAAAAGTTAGGAATGGAAGTCACCTACAATCCTCAATTGAAACGGACATATATTCGTACGGGAACAACACGCCCCCCAGCCCTTATTTACAGCGGCGATACCAAAGAAAAGTTAGTTGCCCTCACCTTCGATGATGGCCCCGATGGCCATTACACGCCACAAATTTTAGATATCCTCAAGGAAAAAGGAGTTCCAGCCACTTTCTTTGTCATGGGGCGGCAAGTGGAATATTTCCCGGAGGTGATGAAGCGCATTGTAAATGAAGGTCACGCCTTAGGAAATCACACGATGACGCATCCAGATTTAAGGGGTGTGATGACATCTGATGTCATTGGAGAAGTCAGGGCGACTCAGCAGGTGATGGAAAAAACAGTTGGACGTAAGCCTGACTTATTCCGTCCTCCTTACGGGGCTTTGACCAGGTCGGACAGGTTGATTCTGCATGATATGGGATTCAGGGTGGTCATGTGGTCTGTGGACACGCTCGATTGGCGTGGAATGTCAGCTGAAGAGATTTTGTCTGTCGTTCACAGGGATATTTCTCCAGGCGGCATTATTTTGCAACATAACCTGCTGACCACACCTGGCTTATTGGATGGTACAGTAGAGGTATTACCTCAAATTATTGATCAATTGCACGCAAAGGGATATAAATTTGTTACCGTTCAAACGCTATTAGACCATAGTCGTTGAAATCAGGACATTTTAGAGACGGGGCTGTTCCAGGTGCATGGGCACGTGGAACAGCCCCTTTGTTTAAGCTTATTGTTTATCCATCCTCTTAGTTTATCCATTCTCTTACTTGTTGCTTAACCGCTATTCCTTGGCTGATTACAACACATTAAAGTAACGGGCTTCGGGATGGGCAAAGACGATGGCCGTGACAGAGGCTTCCGGTTCCATCATATAGCCTTCAGTAAGCTTGATGCCAATCTCTTCCGGCCGGATCAGGCGGAACAGTTTGGCTTGGTCCTCTAGGTTGGGACAGGCCGGGTAGCCGAAAGAGTAGCGCTGTCCCTGGTATTTAGCAGCGAAGCGGTCCTGCATGGTAAAATCTGGAGGATCAGGGAAGCCCCATTTGTCCCGCATCAATTGGTGAATCCGTTCGGCAAAACCTTCGGCCAGTTCCAGCGCCAAGGCCTGCAAGGCGTGGCTGCGCAGGTAGTCCCCCTGCTCCTTCAGCTTAAGGGCCTGCTCACGGATGCCTTTGCCGGCGGTCACAGCAAAGAAGCCGACATAATCCATCTCTCCGCTGTCCGCTGGTCTCAGATAATCGGCCAGACACAGGTAAGGCGCTTTGGTCTGGCGGGGGAAGTGAAACCGCTCGATCACCGTTTGCCGGTCAGCGGGATCATAAATGAGCACATCGTCTCCATCGCTTTGGGCCGGGAAAAATTGATACACCCCGTGGGCAGAGATCAGACCGTTTGCTTTGGCCTCGGCCAGCAAGGAATCAACCAGCTCTTTTAACTCCAAGGCCCGCTCATCCCCTTCTTCCAGCAGGCGGGCCACTTTGCCTTTCAGGCCCAGATGGTGGCCCAGGAGCATTTGCATATTAATGTAGGGTTGAATGTGGGCGATAGCATAATCTTTTAGGACATGGCGCTCCAGGTCAGCCGGGACGTAGACGGGAACGTCGGGGGACACATTGGAGCGCACCTTGACCGCTGTTGCCGTTTGGGCTTGTGGGCCCGCTGCGGCTGGTGGCCTTGCTGCCCGTTTGGCTTGTTGTTCTTGTTTTTCAAGGATGATTTTTTCCCGTTCCTCTGCACTTTGCAGGCGGTTGGCCAAGGATAAACCGTCCATGGCATCTTTAGCGTACAAGACCAGTCCTTCATATTCAGGCGCGATTTTATGGTCGGTAAACTGCCGGCTTAAGGCGGCACCGCCGACCAGAATCGGCACGGCAATGTTGGCCGCTTTCAAGTCCTGGGCGGTAAGCACCATTTGCTGGGCGGACTTGACCAACAGGCCGGATAAGCCGATAATATCCGGTTGTTCTTGACGGACCACTTCAATCAAGGTGGTGGGAGCCACATTGATCCCTAAGTCGATCACTTTGTAACCGTTGTTGCTCAAAATAATATCCACCAGATTTTTGCCAATGTCATGGACATCCCCTTTAACCGTAGCCAAAATCACCTTGCCTTTGCCGCTGTCTGATGTTTTTTCCATATGGGGTTCCAAATAGGCGACGGCCGCTTTCATCACTTCTGCGCTTTGGAGCACTTCGGCCACAATGAGCTGATTGTCATTGAACAGGCGGCCCACTTCGGCCATGCCTTCCATCAGCGGGCCATTAATAATGTCCAGCGGATTGGGATATTTGGCCAGGGCCTGATCCAGATCGGCATACAGCCCCTCTTTGGTGCCCTCCACCACGTAATTGGCCAGCCGTTCTTCCAGGCTCATCTGGGATGTTTGTTTTTTTTCTTTGGCTCTCATGCCCCGGAAGTGAGCGGTAAATTTGGCCAAAGCTTCATCACTCATCTCGAAGATGAGGGTTTCGGCCAGTTTCACTTCTTCTTCCGGGATGGAGGCGAAACGCTCTAATTTTTCGGTGTTCACAATGGCATAGTCCAGCCCTGCCTGGGTGCAGTGGTACAGGAAAACGGCGTTAAGCACTTCCCGCCCGACGGGAGGCAGGCCGAAGGAGACGTTGCTGATCCCCAAAATGGCCGGGCATTCCGGGAAAGCCTCTTTGATCATCCGTAAGCCGTCAATGGTGGCCTTGGCTGAACCAATATATTGTTTGTCTCCCGTTCCTACGGGAAAGACCAGCGGGTCAAAAATAATGTCTTTAGGGTTAAGGCCATATTTGTTGACCAAAAGATCATAGGAGCGCCGGGCAATGCGCAGCTTATCTTCCGCTTTGACCGCCATGCCCTGTTCGTCGATGGTGCCCACCACCACAGCCGCCCCAAAGCGTTTGATCAGGGGCACCACCTTTTTAAACCGTTCCTCCCCGTCCTCCAGGTTGATCGAGTTGATGATCGCTTTTCCCTGGCAATAAGTGAGTGCTTTTTCAATCACTTTTTCGTCGGTGGAGTCGATCATTAAGGGCACTTTCACTTTATTGATCACGTGTTTGAGAAACTGTTCCATATCGGCCAGCTCATCCCGGTCCGGGTCGGCCAGGCAAATGTCAATCACATGGGCGCCGCCCTTGACCTGGGCCCGGGCAATCTCCGCCGCTTCTTCATATTTTCCTTCGGCAATGAGCCGCTTAAATTTACGGGAACCGATCACGTTGGTCCGCTCGCCGACCAAAAGCGGCCGCATGCTCGTATCGTAGATGAGCGGTTCAATGCCTGAAACCGCATGGGGATGATCCTCCGGGATTTGCCGGGGGGCATAGGGTTTAACAGCCTCGGCGATCGCTTTGATGTGCTCCGGCGTGGTGCCGCAGCACCCCCCGGTCATGTTCAGCCAGCCTTTTTCCGCAAAAGCGGCCAGCTTTTGGGCTAAGGATTCCGGCGACTCATGATAGTTTCCTTCTTCGTCGGGAAGGCCGGCATTGGGATAGCAGAACACAGCGGTGGTGGCCAGCTGGGATAAAGAGCGCAAGTGGTCGGTCATAAATTCAGGCCCTGTGGCACAGTTGAGACCGACAGCAGCGGGCTGCATGTGCTCCAGGGACAGGTAAAAGGCTTCAATGTTTTGGCCGGCCAGTGTGGTGCCCATCGGTTCGATGGTGCCGGAGACCAAAAGGGGCACCTTGCGGCCTGCTTTTTCAAAAGCTTGGCAGATGCCAATGTAGCCCGCTTTCACGTTGCGCATATCCTGGCTGGTTTCCAACAGCAGCAGATCCACACCGCCCAGCAGCAATCCGGTGGCTTGCTCTCTGTAATGGGCCACCAGCTCTTCAAAGGTGGTGCCGCCGGTGACGGACAAGCTTTTGGTGGTCGGGCCCATGGAGCCAGCCACAAAGCGCGGCCAGCCGGGAGTGGAATACTCGTCTGCCACCTTGCGGGCGATCTCCGCTGCCGTGCGGTTGATCTCCAAAGCCAGGTGACCCAGGTTGTATTCATTTAAGACGAGGGCCGTGCCGCCAAAGGTGTTGGTCTCAATAATGTCCGCCCCTGCTTCCAGATAAGCGCGGTGAATCTGCTCCACGATATGGGGGGCTGTCAAGTTTAAATATTCGTTGCATCCTTCAAACTCTTCGCCCCCAAAGTCCTCGGCGGTAAGACCGGCCTGCTGCAACATGGTGCCCATGGCCCCGTCAATGATCAGGATTTTCTGTTTTAACTGCTGTTCAAACAATGTGTCTGCCATGAGAGAGCTCCCTTTCCTTTCCGGTTTGTTGTTTGGCATGAATGTAATTGACCAGTTCCACAGAGATCTCATAGCGCATAAAGGGGGTGATGAGATATATCCCGTTAAACAGCTTGTAGGCCGTATCAATTAAAGCTTTGGCGATAGCCAGGCCCTCCTGCTGGGAAAGGCGGGGATCATGGGCCACCGCAGCCATGCGCTGGCGAATCTCATCGGTCAGCTTGATACCGGGCACTTCGTGGTGAAGAAACTCGGCGTTGCGTGAGCTGGTCAAAGGCATAATCCCAATATAAATGGGCACAGGCAAATGTTTGGTCGCTTCATAGATCTCATGCAAGTGGCCATGATCATAGACCGGCTGGCTGATAAAATAATCCGCCCCGGCTTCTATTTTTTTCTCCAGCCGGGCCACCGCACGCTCCAGATGCCGGACGTTGGGATTAAAAGCGGCCGCCACAGAGAATGAGGTTTTGCGTTTGAGCGGTTTGCCGGAAAAGGACAACCCCTCGTTCATTTGCTTGATCAACTGGATCAGCTCAATGGAGGACAGGTCGTACACCGAGGTGGCCCCCGGAAAGTCGCCTATTTTGGTTGGATCACCGGTTACTGCCAGCACATGGTCGATGCCCAGACAGTACAGGCCCAGCAAATGGGATTGTAAGCCGATCAGGTTGCGGTCCCGGCAAGTGACGTGAACCAAGGGGCGCACCCCCAGTTGCTGCTGGATGAGAGCGGCCATGGCCATGTTGCTGATGCGCGGGGTGGCCAGGGAGTTATCCGCCATGGTTAACGCATCGATCCCCGCCTGTTTTAATGCGCTGGCCCCTTCCATAAACCGGCCGGTATCCAGATGCTTGGGCGGATCCAGTTCCACAATGACCGATTTGCGTTTGGCCACCACGTCCTGCAGCTGCTCCTTGCGGCCTGGCGAACCTGGAGGGAGTGAGATCTCCTCGATCTGGACCAGCTGCGGTTGAACCTCCTTTTCAGTCACTGGCTTAATATCCTTCAGCGCTCCGGCCATGGCTTGAATGTGCGCTGGTGTCGTGCCGCAGCAGCCGCCGATCAACCTCACGCCTTGTTCCACGATGGCCCGTGCTTGCTGGGCAAAATAGTCCGGCTCTGATTGGTAGATCAAGCGGCCGTCAACATAATTGAGCAGACTGGCATTGGGATAGGCGGATAAATAGGCCCGCCGGGGAAGGGGCACCTGCTCCAGGGAGCGTAACATATGGTGGGGGCCCAGGCGGCAGTTGACCCCGATGACGTCCGCTCCCAGCTCTTCCAGCTGGTTGAGGGCTTCACTCAAGGGGATGCCCCCTTGCAGCACACCCGCTTCGTGCAGGGAAACCTGGGCGATGATGGGCAAGGGGGTTTCTTTTCTGGCAATCTGTATGACAGTGCTTAACTCTTCCAAATCATAGTAGGTTTCCAGGATCAAACCGTCTGGCTCTTCCTGCAGCAGCCAAAAAAGCTGCTCCCGGAAACTGCGTTTGATTTCTTCCAATGGAGTGGCTTTGCGCCCGGCCCCCCGGATGCCCCCTATGGTGCCCAGCACGTAGGCGCGGCCTGCAGCCGCCGTTTTGGCCAGCCGGACGGCGTGCACATTAATCTCTTTGACCATGTCTTCCAGACCATAACGGGACAGCTTCGCATAATTGGCCGCATAGGTGTTGGTTTGAATCACCTGGGCGCCGGCATCCAGATAAGCCTGATGGATGGCCTGAATCTGATCCGGCTGGGAAATATTCAATTCCTCATAGCAATGGCCGACACCGTAGGAGTAGAGCAAGGTGCCCATGGCTCCGTCGGCAATCAACACGCGCGCTTGCAAATCATCCAGCAGTGCCAATGGCGGTGACGCCCCTTTCTTTGCGCAGGGCTTTAAAGGCCCGCTCGAAGTCATCCATTAAATCGTGCACATCTTCCAAACCGACAGACAGGCGCAACAAGCCGTCGGTAATGCCCCGTTGCTCGCGCGCTTCCTTGGGCATGGCGGCATGGGACATTTTGGCCGGATAGGACAGGATCGATTCCACCGCGCCCAGGCTGACGGCAAAGACCGGGATCTCCACCTGCCGGACAAAGGTTTTTACCGCCTGTTCGTCCTTTAAGCGGAAGGAAAGCACGGCTCCGGCTCCTTCAGCCTGCAGCATGTGCACAGCATAGCCGGGATGGTGGGGAAGTCCGGGATAATAGACATCCAGCACCTCGGGGACCTTTTGCAAGTATTTGGCCATGGCCAGAGCGGAAGCTGTGGACTGCTTCAGACGGACCGATAAGGTTTTTAAGCCCCTTAACACCAGCCAGGCATCCTGTACGCCCAGCACGGCCCCAAAGGCATTTTGTAAAAAGGACAGCTGGTCAGCCAGTTCAGGGTCTTTCACCACCACCAGTCCGGCCACCACATCACTGTGGCCGGCAATAAATTTGGTGGCGCTGTGAATGACCACATCGGCTCCCAGTTCCAGCGGCCGTTGCAAGGCCGGGGTCATCAGGGTGTTATCCACAAAGGTGAGGCAGCCGTGTGCTTTGGCCAGTTTGGCAACACCCTGAATGTTGGTAATTTTCAACAGGGGGTTGGATGGTGTCTCCACGTACAGCACTTTAGTGTTGCTTTTAATGTTGGAGGCCACCTGATCCAAATCAGTCATGTCCACAAAGGTGTATTCAATGCCAAAGCGGCTGAGCACTTGGGTCACCATGCGGTACGTTCCGCCGTATACATCTTCGCACATGAGCACATGGTCTCCCTTAGAAAGGAGCAGAAAGGCGGTGGAGATGGCGGACATCCCTGAAGCAAAGGCAAAGCCCCTTATGCCCCCTTCCAGTTCGGCAATGGTCTCTTCCAGCGCTTCGCGGGTCGGGTTGCCGGAGCGGCTGTAATCATAGGGGCCAAAGCGGTCTATGTCTGGCTGGTGATAAGTTGAAGCATGATAAATGGGTACGCTGACGGCCCCGGTCTCGGGCTCCCATTTATGTTTGTTGTGCAACAAGCGGGTCTCAAAGCAAAAATCGTCCCTCATCTCGGCTAACCTCCTCAGCTAATATGTGCCGTCTGCCCGGACTTGACAGCGGCAAAGGCTTGCTCCAGGTCGGCTATCAAATCGTCTGCATGTTCCACGCCGACGGAGAAACGTAACAGGCGGTTACACACACCGTATGCCGTGCGCACCTCTTCAGGTATATCGGCGTGAGTCTGGGTAGCGGGATAGGTGATAAAGCTTTCCACTCCGCCCAGGCTTTCAGCAAAGGTAATTAATCTAAGCTGTTTGAGGAAGGGATCCACCCAGTCTTCACGTAAGATCCGGAAGGAGAGCATGCCCCCCCGCCCCGGATAGAGCACATCGGTGACGCACTCGTGTTGTTCCAAATAGGCGGCAATTTGCCGGGCGTTGGCCTCATGCTGTTTCATGCGCAAGGCCAAGGTTTTCATCCCCCGCATCAACAACCAGGAGTCCAGGGGGGAGAGTGTGGCCCCAATCGCATTGTGGTAATAGAACAGCCGTTCACACAGTGCTTCCCCCTTGGCCACGATCAACCCGGCCAGCACATCATTGTGTCCCCCCAGGTATTTGGTGGCGCTGTGGATGACGATATCAGCCCCCTGTTTGAGGGGCTGCTGCAAAAGCGGGGTGTAAAACGTGTTGTCCACAATCAGTAACAGGCCGTGTTTTTTAGCCACCTGGCTCACCGCGCGGATATCTGTCTCCTGCATGAGCGGATTGGTCGGCGTTTCGATAAAAATGGCCTTGGTGCGCGGGGTGATCCGTTGTTCGATTTCCTCTATACATCGCGGGTCAACATAATGAAAGTTTAATCCCCAGCGCTTCCAGCCCTCTTCAAACAGGCGGTAAGTCCCCCCGTACAAATCGCGGGAAACAATTAATTCATCCCCTTGTTCAAACAGGGATAAGATGGTCTGGATGGCAGCCATGCCTGAACTGGTGGCAAAACCCCGGTCTCCCCCTTCCAGTTCGGCAATGGCCTGTTCCAGGATGGCCCGGGTCGGGTTGCCCGTGCGGGAGTAATCATAGCCGGTGGACTGGCCGATGCCGGCATGGCGGTACGCGGTTGAGAAGTAGACAGGTGCCGAAACTGTTCCCGTGGCTTCCTCACTGCGGTTGCCGATTTGCGCGAGTTGAGATTCTATTTTCCATTGGCTCATCTATCCCATCCCCACCTTTACCAACTTTTTATGAAATAAAAAAACCTTCTTCTGATAAGAAGAAGGCAAGACTAAACGGGTGTCCGTCAGTTTTGTCCTTCTTCTTATCTCCCAAGTTGAATCAGGCAGGCTGCCCGACTCAACTTGCTGGAATTAGCACCTGGCCAGCGCGTGCTGGCTGGTTGCTGAGGCTTCACAGGGCCAGTCCCTCCACCTCTCTTGATAAGAAAAAGAACTTTCAGGCATATTCGATTTTTGTCAGGATTTATATAACACTATACTACCAAAAGCATGATTTGGCAAGAGAAAAATTTGAAAAAAATTTAGCACGATTGGAATTTGGTTAATACCCTATTTATCAGATAGTGTGTTGGGCTGACGCCCCTGATTAGCGCGGCTCTAACTTTTTATTGACTTCATTTTTGAAATTAGGAATTGACAGACAGTGAGGGGATGCTATATGATATTTTAAAATAACAAAATTCTATAATTCATAGTTGACTAATAGGAATTATGTTAATAGAGCTTGCGTTAACGAAAGGGAGATAAACGAAAAAAGGGTAGAGGTGAAATTCATGCTCTTAACCTTTCTCGCCATTGGCATTGCCTTGTTTTTTGCCATGAACATTGGGGCCAGCGGAGCAGCTGCCACCATGGGTGCGGTCTATGGTGCCGGAGCCATCCGCAATAAGCTGGTGGCTTTGCTGCTTGTGGCATTAGCGGTGTTTTTGGGAGCAGTCCTGGGCAGCGGGGAAGTGGTGAAAACCATCGGCAGCGGGATTATACCGACTGATATCCTCGATGTTCCGATTGTGCTGATTATTTTGGTGGGAGCGACAAGCACGCTGTTTATCGCCAATTTACTGGGGATCCCCCTGTCTACCAGTGAAGTTACGGTGGGATCGATCGTTGGCATCGGGATTGCCTTTCAAGCCTTGTATGTCTCCAATCTGCTCTACATTGTCTCGTTTTGGATTTTGATTCCGGTGGCAGCCTTCAGTGTGGCCTATGGGTTGGGAAAGGGAGTTTTGTGGCTTGAAAAGCGGTATCCTGAGCTGAAGAAGGGAGGCAAGTGGCGGAAAGGGCTGGTTGTGCTCCTCATTTTGACCGGCTGTCTGGAGGCTTTTTCAGCAGGAATGAACAATGTGGCCAATGCCATCGGCCCTCTGGTAGGAGCAGGGCTTTTGGGCACCACTGAAGCCATCTGGCTGGGCGGTGCCTTTGTGGCACTGGGCGCCGTCTTGCTCGGCGGCAGGGTGCTGGAGACCAACGGCAAACGGATTACTTCGCTTTCTTTGCTGCAAGGAAGCATTGTCTCAGGGACAGGCGGCACATTGGTGGTCATTGCTTCTCTGTTGGGTATTCCTGTTCCCCTCACTCAGGCGACCACTTCGGCCATTGTGGGCGTGGGTACCGCAGAGAATGGTTTGCGCTTGTGGCAGAAAAATGTGATTGTGCAAATCATCAAGGTGTGGGTGGTGTCGCCGATTCTCTCCCTGGTGGTTGCTTACACCTTGGTTCATCTCATACTGGACCCCAATCCATACGTGATTATTGTGGTCATCAGTGTGTTTGTGAGCACTTTTGGCACACTCAGTTTGCTAAAAACCATCCGGCAGGAAAAGAAATCGGTCCATGAGCAAGGAGGGGAGGTTTAACCATGGCTGCTTCGTTCTCCTATACCACCGTGACAGAGGAGGAGCTGGCCGGGATCAACCGGCAGCTGGAGCAAAAAGATACCCTGGAAGTGATCAAGTGGGCTTACGACCAATGGGGCAAAGAGTTGATCTATGCCTGCAGCTTCGGGGCAGAAGGCATGGTGTTAATCGATATGATCAGCAAGGTGAAGGCGGATGCCAAAGTCATTTTCCTGGATACCCACCTTCATTTTAAGGAGACTTACGACCTGATTGAAGAGGTGAAACAGCGCTATCCCCAGCTGCGTATTGAGCTGATCCAGCCTGATCTTTCCCTGGAGGAGCAAGCCAAACAGTATGGGGATCAACTCTGGGTGCATCATCCTGACCAATGCTGCCGGCTGCGTAAGATCATCCCTTTGCACAAGGCGTTGACGGGCGCGGCAGCATGGATGTCCGGCTTGCGGCGGGAGCAGTCGCCGACCCGGGCCCATGTCCAGTTTGTCAATCTGGATCATAAGTTTCAATCTATTAAGGTCTGTCCGCTGATTCACTGGACATGGGAGGAAGTTTGGCTGTACATCAGGAGCTTTAACTTGCCCTATAATCCGCTGCACGATCAAGATTATCCCAGCATCGGCTGTGAACCTTGCACCCTGCCTGTGAAGGGAGAGGGTGATTCCAGAGCAGGCCGCTGGGCCCATGCCAATAAAATCGAATGCGGATTGCACAGCCCGTAAGCACAGCCAACTGTCCGCGGGTAATCCGGTTTGACCCAAAACAGGAAAGGAGAGAGGAAGTTGAGTCTCAGTCAGCCTCACGGAGGAACATTAATTAACCGTTATCAGCCGGATCTTGATCTGTCTGCCATCACCAAACAGGTGGAAGTGGACAAAATCGCGCTGTCTGACTTGGAGTTGATTGCCAATGGCGCTTACAGTCCCTTGGAAGGGTTTATGGGAGCGGAGGATTATGAGCAAGTGGTCCAGCATATGCGCCTGGCCAGCGGTGAAGTATGGAGCATCCCCATTACCCTTCCGGTCAGTGAGGAAGCAGCCAGCACCATTAAGGAAGGGGATATGGTCAAACTGAGCTATGAGGGAACGGCGTATGGCGTCATCGAAGTGCGGGAAAAGTACCGTCCCGATAAAACAGTGGAGGCCCAACAGGTCTACCGCACCACAGATTTAGCCCATCCGGGTGTGAAAAAGCTGTTTGAGCGGCCCTCTGTCTATCTGGGCGGGCCGGTGACGCTGGTCAAGCGGCTGCCGAAGCAGCGTTTTGCCGAGTTTTACCTGGATCCAAGCGAGACGCGGGCTAAGTTTAGAGAACGGGGCTGGAGAACAGTGGTGGGGTTTCAAACCCGCAACCCGGTACACCGCGCCCATGAGTATATTCAAAAGTGTGCCCTGGAAATCGTGGACGGGTTGTTCCTCAATCCCCTGGTGGGTGAAACGAAGGCGGACGACATTCCGGCCGATGTGCGCATGGAAAGTTATCAAGTGCTTCTTAAACATTATTATCCACCGGAGCGGGTCTTTTTGGCTGTTTTTCCGGCTGCCATGCGCTATGCCGGGCCCCGTGAAGCCATTTTCCACGCCCTGGTGCGCAAAAATTACGGTTGCACGCACTTTATTGTCGGGCGGGATCATGCCGGGGTGGGCAACTACTACGGCACCTATGATGCCCAGCGCATCTTTGACCATTTTTCGCCCGCTGAACTGGGGATTACGCCTTTGTTTTTTGAACACAGTTTCTATTGTTACCGCTGCGGAGGCATGGCGTCGACCAAGACCTGCCCCCATGGTGAAGAAGACCGCTTGATTCTTTCCGGCACCAAAGTGCGGCAGATG
This sequence comes from Caldalkalibacillus thermarum, assembly GCF_014644735.1. Taxonomy (NCBI): domain Bacteria; kingdom Bacillati; phylum Bacillota; class Bacilli; order Caryophanales; family Bacillaceae; genus Caldalkalibacillus; species Caldalkalibacillus thermarum. The sequence continues at coordinate 47,078 of NZ_BMKZ01000016.1, forward strand.
CTGAGCCGGGGAGAGGTGCCGCCGCCGGAGTTCAGCCGCAAAGAAGTGGTGGAGGTGTTGATTCAAGGCCTGAAGCAGCCCACCTACTCTTCCTAAACATGTGGCTGGTCTCTCACATAGGGCCGTTTGTGCCGCTATAGATCCGGGATGGAAAACAAGGAGGTGAAAAACGTGTCCCAGAAAACCATCGTTTGGCATAAGGCCAGCGTCAGCAAACAAGACCGGCAAGCCCTGAACGGGCACAAAAGCTGTATCCTGTGGTTTACCGGCTTGTCCGGATCAGGAAAATCCACGTTGGCCAATGCCCTGGCCAGAGCCTTGCATGAACAGAAAGTCAGAACCTATGTCCTGGATGGGGATAATATCCGCCACGGGCTGAACAAGGATCTCGGCTTTTCGCCCCAAGACCGGGTGGAAAATATCCGCCGTATCGGGGAAGTGGCCAAACTGTTTGTGGATGCTGGCATCATGACCCTAACCGCTTTTATATCCCCTTACCGGGCTGACCGGGAGCAGGTCCGGGCACTGGTGGAAGAAGGGGAGTTTATCGAGGTGTATGTCAAATGCCCCTTGTCCGAATGTGAACAGCGTGACCCTAAAGGATTGTACAAGCGGGCCCGGGCAGGAGAGATTCCTCATTTTACCGGAATCAGTGCCCCATATGAGGAACCCGAAAATCCAGAGCTCATCATTGAGACTGACCGGGTCTCCGTGGAGGAAGCCGTGGAACAATTGATCCGCTATCTCAAAGATCGGCAGATGATCCCTTAAACTGAATGATTGTCAGATTATCTTTTAAACTTGGGACATTTTGACATTTTATCAAATAACCTGGTAAGCCTTAAATTAACTCGGTGAGGAGGATCTATCATGGCGTATACCAAGCTGTGGGCAGATGACCCCAACCTGAATGAGATGGAGAAAAAGAAACTGCAAAAAGACGGTCTGGACATTTTAAATGATATTGAACGCTATGCCAGGGAAGGCTTTGCCTCCATTCCCAAAGACCAGTGGGATTACTTCAAGTGGGCCGGACTGTACTTACAACGCCCCAAAGAAGACGGGTATTTTATGATGAGGGTCAATATTCCCTCGGGCATTCTCACTTATGAGCAAGCACAAGTGCTGGCTGGTATCGGGCGCGATTATGGACGTAACCTGGTGGACATCACCACCCGCCAGGCGGTGCAGTTCCATTGGCTAGAGATTGAGCACATCCCTGATATTTTCAAACGTTTGGAAAGTGTCGGTCTTTCATCAGTGGGAGCCTGCGGGGATATCTTGCGCACCATTGTGGGCAATCCCCTGGCCGGCATCGATCCCCATGAACTGCTGGATACACGGGAGATTGTCCAAGAAGTTTATCGCTTTTTCCAGCGCAATTATGACTTTTCCAATCTGCCCCGCAAGTATAAAATGTCCATTTCGGCCAATGTGCACAATGTGACCAATGCCCATATTCATTGCGTTTCCTTTGTACCGGCCACAAAGGTGATCGACGGCGAGGAGGTTGCCGGTTTCCATCTGTGGGTCGGAGGGGGACTGTCGTCTAAACCTTATCTGGCTCAGGAGCTGGACGTGTTTATCCGGCCTGAACAGGTGAAAGAGGCGGCCATTGCCGTCACCACCATCTACCGGGATTACGGTTACCGCCAAAAACGGCACAGGGCTCGTCTCAAATTCCTGGTCGCCGATTGGGGTGTGGAAAAGTTTAAGGACAAACTGGTGGAACTGATGGGCGAGCTGCCGTCCAAAGGGACGACCCAATTGAAGGAGTGGAATCCCGGTTACTTCTACGGGGTTCATCCCCAAAAGCAAAAGGGCCTGAATTACATCGGCTTTAATGTGCCGGTCGGCCGCTTAAGTGCAGATGAGCTGTCCGAGCTGGCCCGCATTTCCAAAACATATGGCCAAGGGGAAATCCGGACCTGCAACTCGCAAAACATTGTCATCCCCCACATTCCTGATGACCAAGTGGACGCTCTGCTTAGCGAGCCGGTATTCAAACGGATTACGATTGACCCGCCGCAATTTACGGCCTATGCCGTCTCCTGCACAGGAATTGAATACTGCAATCTGGCCCTTGTGGAAACAAAAGAGCGCATGAGAAAAGTCGCCGAGTATCTGGACCGGGAAGTGGAGCTGGATGTTCCCGTCCGCCTGCATATGACAGGCTGCCCCAACTCCTGCGGCCAGCGCCAGATTGCGGACATTGGTTTACAGGGGGTATTGATGAAAACCAAACAAGGGATGGTGGAAGCCTTTGAGATCTACGTTGGTGGCACCTTGGAGGCCGATCAGGCCCAATTTAACCAAAAGTTAAAGGGGCGTGTGTTGGCTGAAGACTTAGGCCCCGTTGTAAAACAGCTGCTTTTGTACTTTAAGGAACACCGGGAGTCCCATGAGACGTTTTTCGATTTTGTGCAGCGCATTGGTTTGGATCACTTGCAGAAAGTCTATGACGAAATTTTGGAGAAAGTGGCTTGAAGATGAGCAAAGACTTCTATTTGTATCGCCTGGAACTGACAGTGAATGGCCAACCGGTTGAAGTGGTCGTGGCTGCCCGGAGTCATGAGCAGGCTTTTGCCATTGCCGAAGTTGAGGTGGAAAAGAACTGTTTGCAGCTTCCGCAGATTGAAGAAATGGCGATTGTGGAAAAGAAAAGGATCGGCCGTGGCAGCGGATTTGTGGTGACCGGTCAGCTATAAAGGCCGCTTATAACAAAGAACGATGCTCAGCGGAAATGTTACCGCTTGAGCATATGTGGGGGTGGAATCATGCAGCAGTGGATCAAAGAAGTGGCCCGCGGCAAAAAAGGAGCCCGTGACTTGTCGCCAGACGAAGCTCTACAGGCGGCACAGGCGATCATTGAGGGGCAGGCTACAGATGCCCAAATTGCTGCTTTTCTTGTGGCCGAGCGTTTAAAAGGGGAATCGGCTGGAGAGCTGCTGGCTTTTGTCCAAGCTTTTCGCCGGGCGGCTGCAGCCATCACGCTTCCAGCCTCCCTGCGCGAGAAACTGATCGATTTGGCGGGGCCCTATAACGGCAGAAACACCTTTGCTGCCACAATCCCTGTTGCCCTGCTTTTGGCCGACCAAGGCCTGCCCGTTTTTTTACACAGCAGCGATGCTTTGCCTCCCAAAAAGGGGACAGCGCTCAAGGCGATTTTAGAACGGCTGGGCATCCGGGTGGATCAGCCTGCCAGTCAGGTGGCCCGCGCCTTGGCGGAGGCCAATATCGGTTTTGCTTGGACGGAGGCCCTCTGCCCGCCTCTTCAGGCCCTGAGAAAGGTGAGGGAAGAGATAGGGGTGCGCACGCTGCTCAATACGGTGGAAAAAATGCTGAACTTAGCCCAGGCCCAGGCTGCGATGGTCGGTGTTTTTCACAAAACGGTGGTGGAAACCAATGCCGCTGTCCTGCGGGCCATGGGTTACAAGCAAGCTTTTATCGTGCAAGGGGCGGAAGGTTCGGAAGACCTTCCTGTTCACCGCACCAGCTTCGTGTACAGGGTTGGGGAGGAAGGTATGGAGCGCCTGGAGCTCGATCCTGAAAGGTATGGCTTACACCACCGCAAAGATAAAGAGAAGGAAAAGCTGGACCTTGATCAGCAAGTGGAGCTGATCCGCCGTATTTTGCATGGAGAAGAAAGCGAAGAGCTGGCTTATTTCCGTGATCAGGTCCTATTCAATGCGGGCGTGCGTTATTACTTGTTTGGCCATCTTCCTTCCATTGAACAAGGTATTGAGCTGGCCCGCAGGCAATTGGCTGAGCAGCGGGGAGCGGAACGTTTGAGAATCTGGCAGGACCAGCAGACTGCGGCTCAAGTATAGCCTGTTACTAGTGAAAAATAAATTGGCAGTCGTAGCAATTAACAATAAACACCCAGGTGAGGAGGAATGTACAATGCAAGCGGCGGGAAAAGTGTATTTGGTAGGCGCAGGACCGGGAGATCCAGAATTGATTACGGTTAAGGGTGCTAAACTGCTTAAGGCGGCCGATGTGATTGTTTACGACCGTCTGGTGAATGTGGAATTGTTAAGCTATGCCCAGCCTGGAACGGAATTGATTTTTTGCGGAAAATCTCCCGAGCGGCATACCCTGCCCCAGGAAGAAATTAATAGAGTGTTGGTCTATTATGCCCGGCAAGGAAAAACAGTGGTGCGTTTAAAAGGCGGGGATCCCAGCATTTTTGGCCGCGTGGGTGAAGAAGCGGCGTATTGTGCCGAGCGTGGCATTCCCTTTGAGATTGTCCCTGGGATCACCTCCGGGGTGGCTGCTCCCGCCTATGCCGGCATTCCCCTCACTCACCGTGATCTCAGCTCCAGCGTGGCTATCGTCACCGGACACAAACGGGTGGATGGCCAGGGGGATCCCGTTCGTTGGGAGCAGCTGGCCACCAGTGTACAAACTTTGGTCATTTATATGGGAGTTGGAAACTTGCCCTATATACGTGACCAGCTGCTAAAATACGGCCGCCCAGCCGCCACCCCAGTGGCTTTGGTCCGCTGGGGAACATTGGCTAAACAGGAGACGCTGGTCGGTACCTTGGACAATATTGTTGAGAAGGTGCAAGAGGCCAAGTTTAAGTCTCCCGCCATTATTGTGGTCGGTGAAGTGGTCAGGTTGAGGGAGAAATTGGCTTGGTTTGAAGCCAAGCAGGCAGATGGTGAGGGAACAGAACAGAGGGGAAGCAGCCTGCCTGCGCTGAAAACAGTCGTTGTGTAAGTCGCCAGAGTGTATGCCTCGCATCACCGCAGAACTTACTATATGTACAGAAGCATTGTCCAGCAGGGGAAAAGGAGGGCTGAAAGGTGTCTGACACAGGTGTTTTGGTGCTGGCCCATGGCTCGAAAGACAACAGATGGGTGGCCGAAATTGACCGGGCCGTGCAAGCTTTGACCCTTGACGCCCCTGTCACTGTCGGCTTTTTGGAAATGGTGGAGGGACGCAGCATTGCCAGAGGCGTACAAGGGCTGGAGGAGAAAGGGGTGCAAGAGATTGTGGCACTGCCCCTGTTTGTCTGTTCAGGCAGCACCCATCTGGATGAGATTCAGTATGCCTTAGGGTTGAAAACAGCGCCTGCCGTGGAAACAGAGCTTGCTCCGGTTCCCAGACGGTCCACAATCAACTGGGTTGCGCCGATGGATGACCATCCTGTTGTGGTTCAAATCATCACTGAACGGATCAGGACCCTCTCTGTTGCTCCGGCTGAAGAGACGGTGCTTTTGGTCGCCCATGGCAGTGACAAACCTGGCTTCCAGGAGGAGTGGGAGCGTACATTGGCCTCCCTGTCCCGTTCCATCCAAGGGGCTTTTCCGTTTAAAGAGGTCGCGTATGCCACTGTCCACCCCTATACCATCCGGACCCAAGCTGAAAAACTGGCACAGGCCAGCAAGAGAATGATTGTCATCCCCCTGTTTATCAGTGAAGGGTATTACACCAAAACCTATATTCCGGCCCAACTTGCTGGTTTGGATTATGTCTATGACGGGAGAACCTACCTTCCCCATCCGTTAGTCAGCCGCTGGATGGAGGAGCAAATCTGTCAAACCGGCCGGGTGCAAGGGCTTGAGGCTCGCAGTATAAACACATCTAACTTGGCAAAGGAGGGCTAAAATAATGGGAAGTCTTCATCAACAGGTGGTCATGATTACAGGTGCTGGATCCGGCCTGGGACGGGAAACGGCATTCTTGTTTGCTGCTGAAGGGGCCCGTGTGGCCATCTGTGACCGGGATGAGGCCAGTATCAAGGCGGTCGGGCAGGCTCTTCAAGAAGCGCAGCGGGAGGTTTTGGCTGTTACATCCGATGTTTCTCAAGAAGAGCAGGTGGCGGCATTTGTTGACCAAGTGCTCAACCATTATGGCCATATAGACATCTTGATTAATAATGCAGCGGTATTTGAATACTGTCACATTGTTGATTTGCCTTTGGACTCGTGGCTTTATCATTTTCAAAATAATGCGACGAGTGCCTTCCTCATGTCCAGGGCCGTTGTGCCTCTGATGCGCAAGCAAAAGAAAGGGCTGATCATTAATTTGACATCAGGCCTGGCCCAAACCGGCGCCGCCGGATTTGGCGCCTACAGTGCCAGCAAGGCAGCCGTGGAGATGTTAACCTATTCATTGGATGAGGAGGAAAGCAAGCATAACATTAAAGTGCTGGCCTTCGACCCGGGGGTGATGAGAACGGGGATGCAAGGCGTGGGGGAAGATCCGGCTGTTGTGGCCCCCAAGCTGCTCACATTGGTTCAGCGTGCTGCCCAGTTTGACTCCAGCCGCGTGGTGCGGATTGAGCAGGTGTCTTGAGCGCTGATGATCCGCCTGATCCGGTTTAAACGCAAGCATTGAGAAAGGGGAGACCGTTTGGTGCTCCCCTCTTTGCTATTCAATGATAACAGTTGTGCCCACAGAGACAACATCCATTTTCAGAGCCCGAGGGAAGTGATATTTTTGTCAAAATACTGTCATAGGTATCCCCCCGTGTAGAACGTTCTGTCTGCTGTATAATGGGTTAAGATAGTAGTGTAAGGATATGTAAGGAGGCCATCTGCTTATGCTAAAAAGTAGAAAAGTGGGACTGTTCTTGCTGGCAATCCTCGTGGTTACTCTGATCGCTGTTTGCACACTCATTTATATCAACCGGGCCAATACCCACACCCTGGATGTGTTTGATTCCATCGAGCCGTTTACTTTAGAAAGCACTACAGGGGAAACCTACCACTCAGATAACGGCAAAATCAAACTCATCGCCTTTATTCTGCTTAATTGTCCAGATGGAGTTTGTCCCATGACCATGTGGGACTTTTCTCTGCTGCAGGATGAATTGAAACAGAAAGGCTGGTTTGGTGAAGAAGTGGAACTTTTGGCCATTACCTTTGATCCTGCCCGGGATGATCTGGAAGCCTTAAAGGAGTACAGCCAGTACTTTAATGCCGATCCGGAGGGATGGCACTTCCTCCGCGGGGAAGAAGAGGAGATTGCCGCCATTGCTGACCAGTTGCGTTATGTCTATGCCGTGCGGGAAGATGGGTCCGCGATGCATGCCACCACCATGTATTTGCTGGATGCGGAACACCGCATCAGAGCTTATCACAAAATGACCACGCCAACTGATGAGATGGATAAGGAAAGTGTCCTGCGGGATATTGAAGCTTTAGTCAAGGAAAGGAAATAAATGGAGAATATGAGCGCAATGTCATAAAGGAGGCAAAGAGATGCATAAACGGTCTTTAGTCCTTTTGTTACTGTCAGTGGTGTTGATCTTGGCAGGATGTCAGGATCAACAGGGTGCCCAGGATGAGCCGTATATCCCTGGAGCTCCCATTGAAGTCCAGTTTGGCACCGATCCTGAAACCCCTCACCCGGCTGGCCAGCCTCTCACCCTCTTTGTTAGGGTCACCCAGGAGGGAGAAGGGGTGGAAGATGCCGATGAAGTGCTGTTTGAAATTTGGAGAGAGGATAGTGAACATCATGGTGACCAGGAGGGTCACAGTAACGGAGACGCTGAACATAGAGACCATCAGCAAAGTCAGCAGGAGGAACATCAAGACGGGCAAGACTCTCCCGACGGACATGGCCATCCGGCAATGGACGGTTACGAAACCGACCATGACATGCTTGAAGCAGAACATGCCGGAGACGGTCTCTATCAGCTGGAGATCAGCTTTGATGAACCGGGAACCTATTATGTCATGTATCATGTGACTGCCCGTGGTTACCACGACATGGTGAGGCATGAAATTGAGATCATCGAGTAAGGCTGCCTGAATGAAGGTGGCGGTGATCGGACAGGGGCGTGGCCAAAATGATGAGGACCAAGAGAACAGTAAGCTGGGGTTTGGCACTGATGGTGCTTATACTAACCGTGGCCGCACAGGCAGCAGGGATGGCGACGCAGACAGCAGCCGAGGAAAGCGTATCCGCTATTTGGCCGGCGGATGAAGGCGTGTGGCCAGCTGTTTGGGCCCATCCTTGGTTTCCTTTGCTGCGCACGGTTGACCTGCTGGGGCTTGGACTGGCTGGGGGATGGTGGTTTGCCCAGCTTTTCTTCCGCTCGGGCGGGTCCCATTTCACATGGTCCGCTTCGGTCCAGCGTTTGATACACTTAACAGTGTTTGGGTTGTCCACCTTGTTACTCGTCATAGCAGCAGCAGGCCAAACTGTCGTGCTCAGCACGGTTATTTCTCCTGGCAGTGCAAACGGGTGGCGGGAGCTGTTCCTGGCTCCTTTCAGCATGGCTCCGGCCTGGGCCTGGCTCATTTGGTTAAAACCCTTGTTCATGCTGGGAGTTTTCCTCTTCTCCTTCTCCCGTCATCCTGTGGGCATGCTCAGGGCCGTGTGTCTGTCAGGCGTGTTGGTGAGCGTGGTTTTTAGCGGCCGGGATGGTTATTCAGCCTTGTTTGTCTCCCAGCTCATTCACATCCTGGCGCCCATCCTGTGGCTGGGAAGTGCGCTGGGCTTTGTCGTCTATAGCTATACATTGAAGAATAACAATGCTGCTTATCACTTTATGTTTAAGAAAGTACACATATTTTTCAACTTCAGTCTGGTCATCATTTTTATGATGATGGTCTCCGGAGCCCTGTTAAGCATTCCTTCTGTTGGGGCATGGGACGAGGTGCTGCGCACAGACTTTGGGTTTAAGCTGCTGTTAAAGCTCTTGCTCTTTTTGGTGTTGGCCGGTCTTATGGTTTGGCTGTGGTGGGGTTGGCTGGCAGCTCCTTCAGCTCAATCAGTTCACCAGCCGCAACGGTTTTACACTGGTTTGCGGCGTCTGTTCGCCATCCAAGCGGCTGTGCTCTGCACGGGGTTGATATTGACAGGACTCATGTCTGCTGTGGAACCTCCTGAACAGCTGGCTCCCCACCATGTGCAGGGAGAAGTGCAGTTCCATTTCACCTGGTCAAAGAGCGGGCCGGGAGAGCAGCACACCTTGGTGGCTTATGTGCTGCAAAACCGCCAGCGGGTGACAGGGGCTGATGTCTATTTTGACTTGTGGCATGAAGCAGATGATCGTCATGTCCGCCAGCTGTATGACTATATTTGCCTTGATTTGGAACTGGGACTGGATGCCTGGCGGGATGAACTGGTGAGGCAAGGCTATTTAACCAGTGTAAAGGCAGAAGAGAGAGAGAGCCATGTCTATATCGGTTCGGCTCTGTTAGAACGGGGCACATGGGTTGTGCGGGTCCATGTCCAAAAAGAAGAGGAGGAGCTTGATGCATATCAGGACTACCAGATTGAGGTACGCTGATATGCCCTTGCCCTCCTATTTTTATTCTCATTTTTTATGCTCATTCTTCGGGTCAGCCCGCCGGCACGCAGCCAAGGGCACTTCAGACTCCTTTCCTGCTGCGGCGGGCAATAGTTTCGGCAATTTTGGGGCCGTGAAAGCGGCCGTTTTCAATAAAAATCTCATTGGCATTGTTCCCGGCGGCGATCACACCGGCCACAAACAGATTGGGCACATTGGTTTCCATTGTCTGTTCATCATACTGCGGGCGTCCAGTTGTTTGATCAATCTTGACACCGATGCGGGTTAAGAAAGTGTGATCGGGATGGTAGCCGATCATGGCGAAAACAAAGTCGTTTTTAATTGTTTTTTGCTCTCCCTTCACCTGATAAACGACCTCATCAGGGCGTATCTCCTTCACTTCTGCCTCAAATTCCATGGTAATTTTGCCGTGGCGGATCAGGGAAAGGAACTCAGGCAGAACCCAGGGTTTGACGTCTTGGGAAAACTCCTTGCCGCGGTACAACACCGTGACCCGGGCGCCTGCTTTCTCCAGCTGCAGGGTAGCGTCCACGGCACTGTTTTTGCCGCCGATCACCACCACATCCTGGTTATAAAAGGGATGGGCCTCTTTAAAATAATAAAACACTTTGTCCAAGTCAGCTCCGGGGACATCCAGTGTGTTGGGGTGGTCATAATACCCGGTGGCCACAATGACATAGGGGGCCGAGTAGCTTCGGCGTTCTCCGTTTTTGCGTCTGCTTTCGACCAGGAAGCTCCCATCTGTCTGGCGGGTGATATGCTCCACTTTTTCATAGCTGTTGATACGCAGCTGTTTGAGACGGGCCACTTCCCGGTAATAGGCCAAGGCTTGGCTGCGGCTGGGTTTTCTTTCATGTATAATAAAAGGCACATCGCCAATCTCTAATTTTTCCGGTGTGGAAAAAAAGGTCTGGTGGGTCGGAAAACGATAAATGGCGTCCACCACATTCCCTTTTTCGATGATAAGCGGTTTGAACCCCTTATCCTGCAAGGCGATGGCAGCAGCCAAACCGCAGGGGCCTGCTCCCACAATGATGACCTCTTCTCTCATGCGTTCTTCCCCCCATTAGAAACGGTTTATTGACTTGCCTGCACCCATGTGACCGTTGACTCCCACAAATGCGGGTGATAGCTCGAATGGTTTCATAGATTCGTCTCTATTCTACTATATTTTTAGGCACCCACAAAAGATTGGCATGATTTATCAAAACCATGGGCTGTCATTTTAGGTTATAATATGTAGGGGATTTGAGAATTAATCCTTGAAAAAAAAAGAGGATTTTTAAAATAGATGTCGAATATAATATGTGCTTAATGGAGTGACACTCTATGATTGAATTGCAAGATGTAACCAAAGTGTATCCCAATGGTGTGAAGGCGTTACATAACGTGTCGGTTAAAATTGAAAAAAGCCAGTTTGTGTATCTCGTTGGTCCCAGCGGGGCCGGCAAATCTACGTTTATTAAACTGATGTACAGGGAGGAAAAGCCCACATCCGGCAATATCTATATCAACGGCCAAAACATTACCCGGATTAAAAACCGGCATACCCCCTATTTACGCCGGTCAGTTGGGGTGGTTTTTCAAGATTATAAACTGCTGCCCCGGCTGACATCCTTTGAAAATGTGGCTTTTGCGCTGGAAGTGACGGAGCGTTCCTCCCGTGAGATCAAAAAGCGGGTCATGGAAGTTTTGGATTTGGTGAATTTGAAGCATAAAGCCCGCTCTTATCCCCACGAGCTTTCCGGGGGGGAACAACAGCGGGTGGCCATTGCCCGTGCGCTGGTGAACCAACCTAATATATTAGTTGCGGACGAGCCTACAGGCAACCTTGATCCCGATACTTCCTGGGAGATTATGCAACTTTTTGAAAGAATTAATATGAATGGAACAACCGTCATCATGGCCACGCATGACAAGGAAATCGTGAACGCCATGAAAAAACGCGTCATTGCCATTGAAGGCGGAAGAATCGTTCGGGATGAGCTAAGAGGGGATTACGGTTATGAAGCTTAGAACTTTCGGACGGCACATTCGCGAAGGTGTTAAAAACGTTGTCCGTAATGGTTGGATGACCGTAGCCTCTATCACATCTGTTTCCATTACATTGCTCGTCTTGGGTTGTATCTTGTTACTCGCTTTTAACATTAACCATTTAGCCGGTAATATCGAGAGCGAAGCAGAGGTAAGGGTCCTTTTGGAATTGGAAGCGACGGATGAGGACATCCGCAAGGTAGAACAGGCGATTACCGCCATTCCCGAAGTAGAGAGTGTCACGTTTATTTCCGGTGAAGAGGCCCTGGATGAGTTGATAGAGAATTTGGGAGAGGAAGGGCGCCATTTCGAAGAATTCAAGGGTGAAAATGTGCTCCCTCACACCTTTATCGTCCGCACTGCTGATCCTCAAGACATTCATCAGGTCGCCGCTGATATCAGAGAGATAGGTGGCGTCTACAAAGTGAATGATGGCGGGGAAACCACCAGAATGCTGTTCAGCGTCACCCAAACCATCCGCAATGTGGGTCTGGTGTTCATTATTGGGCTGGCATTTACCGCTATGTTGTTAATTGCCAACACCATAAAAATGACGATTACTGCGCGCAAACGGGAGATCGAAATTATGAAATTGGTAGGTGCAACCAACTCTTTTGTCCGCTGGCCATTCTTCATTGAAGGATTAATCCTGGGTATAGTCGGTGCGCTGATTCCGATCGGGATTTTGACCTTCGGCTATTATCAGCTGCTTGAAAATGCCTACCGGACTGTGAAGCTCCCCTTCTTTGATCTGTTACCCCTTGTGCCTCTCATGTACCAAATTGCCTTGATCCTGCTGGGAATAGGTGCTTTTATCGGCATTTGGGGCAGCCTGATCTCCGTGCGCCGTTTTTTAAAGGTATAACCTTCCTGACTTGTTCAGATCAAACTTTCTAATCACAATTTGCCTAAAGGGATGAAGGAGAGGAGGAAGAACGGGTGCGCTTCAAAGGAAGGATTTTGGCCGCAGTAGCGATGCTTGTCAGTGTCTCTCTTGCGTTCACCACGATGGCTGGGGAAACAAACTTGATCACCCCTGTTGCCTATGCGTCAACAGATGCAGAAATTAAGAGATTGAAAGAGGAGATTAAAAAGGTTGAGCAAAGTGAGCAAGATGTAGAAAAACAGAGGAAAGAGCTAAACCAGCAGTTGAAAGATTTGGAATCGCGACAGGCCAGAGAAGAACAGGCATTGAAAGAAATTGAGCAGCGCATCAGCCGGACGGAAGAACAGATCAGGCAGAAAGAAAAAGAAGTGGAACAAACAAAAGAAAAAGCCCACCAGACAGCTTTGGAGCTGAAAGAAGCTGAAGCCCGCGTGGAGGAACGCCGGGAATTACTGATTACGCGTCTGCGTTCCATCTACGAATCTGGCGGCAGTGTTTCTTATCTCGATGTGCTCATGGGCTCCAAAGACATTGGTGATTTCCTTCAGCGCCTGGACTTGCTGAGCATTATCATGGAAACGGACCAGCAGATTTTAGAGGAGTTTATTAAGGAGCAAGAGCGGATTGAACAAAAGAAACAAGAACTGGATCAGCTCCTGGTTCAGTTGGACGAGCAACTGGCCGAGCTGGAAGGATTGCGCAGCCGCTTGAGAGCGGAGAAAAAGAAACAAGAGGTCAAAATCGCCTCCCTTCAAGAAAAACAGGAACAAATTAAAGCTTATGACGAGAAAAAGCAGCAAGAACTGCTGGAATTGGCCAACCGTAAAAGCCAGTTGGTCCGCCAGAAGCACGCTGCTGAACTAAGGAAGATGGAAGAGGAGAGAAAGAGAAGGGAACGTGAAAGACAGCAGGCAGCGGCTGCGTCTATAGGGGCCTCTTCTTCCAGCAGCGGATCTGCTGGCGGGTCTGGCTCATCCAGTGGAGCCTCCAGCAGCGCATCAGCTCCATCCAGTGGAGCCTCCAGCAGCGCATCAGCTCCATCCAGTGGCGGACAGTTGGCTTGGCCCGTCCCTGGCTACCCCATTAATTCCGGATATGGCATGCGTTGGGGAAGAATGCACTATGGAGTGGATATGGCTGCACCGCGGGGCACTAACATTGTTGCCGCTGAAGACGGCATCGTGTCCACTGTGGTCAGCGGCTGCCGGGAAGGCAACAGCAGTTGCGGCGGAGGATTTGGCAACTACATCGTCATTACCCATCCGGGTGGCATTGACACCTTGTATGCCCACATTTTAGAAGGCGGCGTTCTGGTCTCCGAGGGACAACGGGTCTCACGGGGTCAGGTGATTGCTAAAGTGGGTAATACCGGAAGTTCTACCGGGCCACATTTGCACTTTGAAGTGCGCAAAAATGGTCAGCGTGTCAACCCCACCCCATATCTGCGGTAAAAATAAGCATAGTGTGTACAGGCTGCTCATACACTTAAACAGAGGCTTCACACATGGACGGTGTGTCCTGTGGAGAAGCCTCTTACTCAATCTGGCCAGAGGTGGTGGGAACAATGCAATTCAGAGGTCGTACGGTACTTATCATGGTCATCATCGCGATGGTTGCCAGCAGCATGGTTACCATGCTGCTGGCCGGAGGCAATACGGGGCGGGGGGCTCCGGCTGAACAGGTTAACCATTCTCCAGATAACCTGGATAAAATTGAAGAAGCGTTTCATCTAATTAAGGATCATTATGTTCTGGAAGTGGATGAAGATGAATTGATCGAGGGTGCCATTGAAGGGATGCTGAGCAAGCTGGGCGACCCTTATTCGGTGTACATGGACGAAGAAGCGGCACGGCAATTGCACGACAACTTAAGCTCATCCTTTGAAGGGATTGGCGCAGAGGTCACTATTAAAGATGGCCGGGTGACCATCATTGCCCCGATTAAAGACTCACCGGCAGATAAAGCAGGGCTCAGGCCCCTGGACCAAATTATCAGTGTCAATGGTGAAAATATCGAGGGCATGGATCTGTACCAGGCTGTGCTTAAAATCCGGGGCCCCAAAGGCACAGAGGCAGCATTGGAGATTGTCAGGCCAGGTGTGGCTGAGCCGTTTGTTGTCACCGTGATCCGTGATGAGATCCCCATTGAAACGGTATATACCCAGAAAATTACGTCCCAGGGCAAGACATTTGGTAAGATTCAGATTACCTCCTTTAGCAAAAACACAGCTGAGCGTTTCAAAGAAGAGCTGAACCGCCTTGAACAGGAAAACATTGACGGGCTCATCATTGATGTACGTGGAAACCCTGGGGGGTATTTGGATGCCGTTCGCCAAATTGGGCAATTAATCGTGCCTTACGAGAGCATCATTACCGAGATTATGGACCGTTCCGGAGAAAAAATCGTCTACCGCTCCACTTTGGATGAACCCAAACCCTATCCCATTACCATATTGGTAGATAAGGGCAGTGCCAGTGCCTCAGAAATTTTAGCTGCTGCTCTCAAGGAAGCAGGAAATTACAAAGTGGTTGGCGAACCTACTTTTGGAAAGGGAACCGTTCAGAATACCATCGAACTGGAAGATGAGAGCCAGATTAAACTGACCATTGCTAAATGGTTAACCCCTAACGAAAACTGGATTAATGAAGAGGGCGTGCAGCCTGACGTGGAAGTCTCCCAGCCGGATTATTTCAGAGCCGTCTACGTGTCAACAGACCCGGAATTGAAACGGGATATGAACAATGAACAAGTGCGTAATTTGCAGATCATTCTGGAGGGGCTTGGTTATCATCCAGGACGCAAAGACGGCTACTTTAATCTAGAAACCGAACAGGCTGTAAGAAGCTTTCAGGCTGATCATGATTTGCCTGTCACAGGCATTGTCGATGAAAAGACAGCTCAAGTGATCAATGAACAATTGTTGGACATGATCCAGGACCCCCGTTACGACCGGCAGTTGCAAAAAGCGGTTGAAGTGCTGCTGGAAGAGCTTGGAGGTTAAACAAAGAACAAATTAACAGACAGCATCACATCACATAACAAACAGCAGGAGAGGAGGGCGGGATGGAGATGGCCATAGAATGGGGAGCGGCTATCATTCAGGCACTTCCGGCACTTGTGCTCAATCCCTTTACGTATATCCTTGTTTTGTTAATGGCCTTGCACTTAAGGCGGCAGATTGCCATTGAGCGCAAATTATTTGGCACCAAACTACACGCCTTTGGAGGAGAGCTGTTTTATGCCTTGGGCCTCGGTGTGCTCGGAGGTTTACTGGTCTCCATCCCTCTGGTGCTCCTCGGTGTGGTGCTTACCTATCACACTTTTGTTTGCCTGTGGCTGATGGCTTTGTTGCTCATGGCCTTCAGGGTGCGTTATCTCTGCTTTGCCTATGCAGGAAGTATATTGGCTCTGCTCAGTTTAATCGCTGGGTGGCTTCCCGCTCCCGGTCCCGGGTGGCTGGCCGCAGCAGGGGACATCCTGCGCAGCATTTCACTTCCCGCCCTGTTTGCCATGGTGGCATTGCTTCACCTGGCTGAGGCACTTTTGATTTATCTCAGCCGTTTAAGGCCCGCTACCCCTGTTTTTATGCGCAGCAAAAGGGGACGCATGGTTGGCGCCTATGAGCTCCAACACCTGTGGCTGGTTCCCCTGTTTTTGGTCACCGAAAGCGGGCAGGGATCTCTGCCCCCATTGTTTGCAAGCTGGCCCCTGTTTGCCCAGCAGCCAGAGCTGCCCTTGGGGTTAGTGCTCCTCCCGGCTGTGCTGGGCTACTCAGAGCAAGCGGTAGCCTCCACGCCAGAGGAGAAGATGCGTTTTTCCGCCCGGTGGCTAACCTTGTACGGACTGATCTTGCTCGGTTTAAGCCTGGCTGCTGTATACCTGGACTGGTTCATTTGGCTGGCCCTGTTGTTCGCTTTTCTCGGCCATGAGGCGCTGATTGTGTACAGCCGTTACCAGGAAGAGAGCCGGGCACCCATTCACGTCCATCCCCACCGTGGGTTAAAAATACTGGCGGTCATTCCCCGCTCTCCGGCTGCTAAGATGGGGCTTAGAGCAGGTGATGTGATTGTCAAAGTGAACGGGATGCCTGTCCGTCAACGGCAAGCCCTATATGAAGCGTTAAGCCGCAACAAAGCGTTTTGCCGGCTGGAAGTGATCAACCCGGATGGGGAAGTGAAGTTTGCCCAATCGTCCGTTTATGAACATGACCATCACCAACTCGGCATTGTTTTGGCTCCTGATGAAGAAGTCCCCTATTACATTGAGCGTCAGGACATCAGTCTGCTACGTCTCATGGGCATGCCTTTTAAACGCAATGTTCAGCTAACCCGGACAGTTGGAGAGGAGCAGGAACATGCCTAAGCTGTTAATTGCCGACCGGGACTCAACTGAGCGGACGGGGATTAAATGGTTTGTGGCCTCCCACCAGTTGCCATTTAGCCAGGTGGATGAGGCGGCCACTGTGGAACAGCTGATTGATTATATTGAAGCCCAGTGTCCAGATGTGGTCATGCTGGAACTGGAAATGATTCCGGACGGGGCTCTGGCCCAGGTCACCCATTTGCTGAAAACGTATGTCCGGCGGGTCATTTGCCTGACCACGGAGCCTGTCTTCGAGCGCGCCTTGCAAGTGATCGAGCGCCGCTATGGTGAACCTGATTTAACCTTGGAAGCGGTAGCCCGGGAAGTGGAGCGCAGCCCCGGCTATCTCAGCACACTGTTCGTTCAGCGCAAAGGCCAAACCTTCCGTCAGCTCCTGACCGGGCTGCGCATGGAAAAAGCCAGGCGGCTCTTGGCTGAAACCGACCTGCCTGTGCGGGAGGTCAGCGAACGGGTCGGGTACGGCGATCCCAATTATTTCAGCAGGGCTTTCAAACAACACGTGGGCCTGTCCCCGCGGGTCTTCCGGCAACAACATTTTTCCTCTAAAGAGCCCCAATCTGGATCATAAAAAAGCTGAAGTCAATATAAACTGAACAGAAAAAGTGTGGTGGGAGTATGTCACTCATCTATCTCATCATTCGGAATGATTAACAGCAATAAAATGACCGTCAGCTAAACATGATAAAAAGATGATCGTGATCGGATCTGGAAATTGATACTATGACATCAATCAGACATGAAGAAAAGTAAGTTTGGAAGGGCTTACTTTTCTTTTTTTGTCTACTCATATTATAAAAATCCAGTTTTTTGTGAATCTAGTTTCTGTTTTTAGAGCCCGTTGGCCAATTCTAATCTTGTTCCGGCCTGGGCCAACTGGAAACATTTTAATGAGCTTGAGAAGAAAGGGCTGATCATGTACGGGCAAATGACGGCCGGCAGCTGGATCTATATCGGCAGCCAGGGGATTGTGCAAGGCACCTATGAAACGTTTGCCGAATGCGCCCGGCAACATTTTGGAGGGACCTTAAAGGGCACCATTACCGTGACAGCCGGTTTAGGTGGGCCCGTTTTGGCAAGATCATCAATGACATGGTCGCAAGGGGTGAGCTTAAAGCTCCGATTGTGATTGGGCGTGACCACCTCGATTCAGGCTCCGTGGCTTCCCCTAACAGGGAGACGGAAGCCATGAAGGACGGCAGTGATGCCATTGCCGATTGGCCCATCTTAAATGCCCTAATTAATGCTGTTGGCGGTGCCAGCTGGGTATCGGTCCACCATGGCGGAGGTGTGGGCATGGGGTATTCTCTGCATGCCGGTATGGTGATTGTGGCAGACGGAACCAAGGAAGCTGAACAGCGTTTAGAGCGCGTGTTGACAACTGATCCCGGTCTGGGTGTGGTCCGCCACGCTGATGCCGGCTATGAACTGGCTGTCCAAACAGCCAAGGAAAAAGGGATTAAGATGCCCATGTTGGACTAGGTGATACACCTATGGATGGTCAATTTTAGTGAAGGAGGCGGTGGGGAGATGACCCGTCAGCACATCACACAACCGAAGCCGCTCTTGATTCGCCGGGCCGGACAGCTGGTCACCTTAAAGGGAAGCTCAGAGCGGCCGCTGATTAAGGAACAGATGCGTGACTTGGGGATTGTGGAGAACGGTTCGGTCTGGATTGAGGACGGTAAAATCATCATGGCTGATACGGATGAAGCGGTGCTGAACCGTTTTGGCGCCCGTTTGTCTGAAGCAACTGTGATCGAGGCGAACGGCAGGCTGGTCACCCCTGGGTTAGTGGACCCCCATACCCATTTGGTCTTTGTCGGCAGCCGGGAAGATGAATTTGAAAGGCGGTTGAATGGGGCGACATATATGGAAATTATGGCGGCGGGGGGCGGCATCCACCGCACCACCCGGGCCACCCAGGCCGCTGGCGAAGAGGAACTGTATAGGGAAAGTTACAAGCGTCTGGACCAATTTTTAACTTACCTCCGACAGAAGTCTCCCACTTCTAAGCGAAGCGAAAGTGGGAGATGAATGTCGGTTTGATGTAGCCTCAATATGATGAGTGTGGTAAAATAAAATCAAACAAACGTTCGTATTGTGGTCGAGTGAAGGTGTCTCTATCGCTTTCCGAACGTCTATTTCGTTGTGAATGTGGTTTTGTGGCAGACAGAGACACCAACGCCGCCATTAATATCCACAAGGAAGGCCTAAAACAGTTAGGCATTGCCTAACTTCTGTATAGAACCGTGGGGCACACGGGGATCGCTCGGTCAACTTCCCATCATGAGATGGAATTACCCGAGAAGCCCCCACCTCTGAGCGTCAGCGCAGGTGGTGGGAGTATGTCACCAAGGTACGGACTGTCCCCCATTGCCGATGAAGCGGATATCAAGCTGTTTACATCCACCTCCAAAGAAGCGGCCTTTCGCAGCGGTGCCACCTCCTCACGCTTGTCCCAATTGCATGTGATTGACATTTTATTTATGTGTGTGGCCACCAGGCAGTATGAGCAGGCGATTACCCATTTGGACCAAACCAGAGCGGCGATTGATTTTATTCAGGGACGCTGGGGTCAAAAATCCTAAACACTGTCTTGACCGACTGGTAAGCGCCCCGGTC
Organism: Caldalkalibacillus thermarum; assembly: GCF_014644735.1. NCBI lineage: Bacteria > Bacillati > Bacillota > Bacilli > Caryophanales > Bacillaceae > Caldalkalibacillus > Caldalkalibacillus thermarum. Next base: position 66,277 of record NZ_BMKZ01000016.1, read on the forward strand.
CGCGTTGGATTTGATGGCCTCTTGATACGCTTCCAGCGGGAATTCATGCGTGACGAGATCCTCCAGCGGATAGCCGGGATGCTGAAGCAGCAAACGGATCAACAATTCATGGGTGGACAGCTCTTCACCTTGCCACTTTTCTTTTCCATATCCCAGTGAACCGTGGATGGACAGTTCTTTGGCCCAGACAAAAGTCCAGTCCAGAGCGGGGACCGTTCCCGCTGCGCCAACCAGGACGATCTGCCCGCGGTCACGGGTCACATGGATGGCGTCGTGCAAGGTTTGGCGGGTACCGACACAATCATAGACCACATCATAGCCGCCCGTATAGACACCAGGACCGATCAGGGGCTGATATTTGCCGGTTGACGGGATCGTGAGCAGGTCTTCCTCCAGCTCTTTTTTGTTTTGCACTACTTTATCTGTCCCCAGTTTAAGGGACATTTCTTTTTGAAACGTTCTGCGGCAATAATGGGTAACGTGGCAAGGAATGTCCAAGAGGCGCAAGGCGGCCACCACGGCAAAGGCCATCATGCCGCCCCCAATGACCAGCACCCGTTCCCCTGCCTGCGGTGGACGGCGTAAGACAGCATGCAACCCCACACTGAGCGGCTCGATCAGGACGGCCAGCCGGTCAGGCAGATCATCCGGCACGGAGATGGCCATTGATTCATGAGCGACAAACGCTTCAGCCCACGCGCCGGGCAAATCCCGGCAAAAGCCCATGATCATGCCCGGGGCCAGGCCCGCAGAACTGCCGCTATGGCGGCATAAACAGTGCAACCCTGCCTGACAGGCGGGACACGGCTCATCAATCTCCCGTACCGTACAGGAGATAAAGGGGTCAATGGCGATACGGTCGCCTGGTTTGACACGGGTTACTGCAGGACCGGTTGCGGTGACAATCCCGACCACCTCATGGCCCAGAATGGACGGAAACGATGTAAAGGGTGTGAGGGCCGGGGAAGATTTGTAAAAAATGGCGCCCATATCAGTGCCGCAAATGCCGGCCAGGATGGGCTTCACTTTGATCCACCGCGGGCCGGGCAAGGAGGGGGGCTGGACTTCCTTTAGCTTCAGGGCTGACGGTTTTCCGTAATAGAGGGAGGGGAAGTATCTCCCCAATCCTTTCGCTGCTACATATTTAGGAACGGAAAAATCATAAACAATGGCTTTCATGGCAACCTCCATTACACTGCGAAAAAATATACGGGCAGTAGGCAGTACCCCAACAGCCAAGGGCCACACACTGATGCCAGCCCTATCTGTTACGTTAGACAGTATCGTCTAATTTGTGAAACGTTAATCATCAGGTCCAATGTTCTAGATTATAAAAAAACTCAACTTTCGCACCTTGAAAAACACGAGAATCCCTTGATTTCACTGGGGAATTTGGCCAAAAAACGCGAAAAACACCCAATCCTTTGGTAAAATGAAGTTGCCTAAAACTAACACTTACCAAGGAA